>NZ_JAKKSJ010000049.1:0-30153 GCF_025653365.1 Shewanella sp. SW32
CCTGTTAAGCCCATTGGCCTGGAAGTTGTTATGGCTAAAGACGGAAAAAAGCCAACCGCCCGAACAAGTCCCCAGTGTGCATTGGGCTTATCTAAGATTAGGAAAACTCGCGGGCTGGAATGACAGCAAACGAAGCGGAATTGTGGGCTGGGAAAGGTTATGGCAAGGATGGTTTAAACTGCAAACCATCCTTGAAGGTTACCAGCTAGCCTTGTCTCTTGAGCAAAAGATGTGATCAAGAGACAGGCTTCGGCAGGGATTTTTATTGAAGATAAGCTGAATAAGCGACACTGACGTCATAGAGTCTTTAGCGACAATACGTTATTAGCGCATCCCTTCGAGCACTTGCACTCTCTCCTTGGCCCTTACTGCATAGTCGTTTGAAAACCGCTCTGCCATTTCAATGCTCTGCTGATAAAGCGTTAAAGCTGCTTTAGCATCGGCCGGTCCACCCTCGCCTTTATCTAACAGAGTTGCGAACTGGAAGTAAGCATTGCCTAGAATATCCGCCTGCAAGCCTTGTTTGGCACCCAAAGTTGTCACTTTTTCTAACCAGTATCTCGCGTTAACCGTATCTCTATAGGGGTCCAATAACAGGATATTGGCAAGTTCAGCGGCGGCGTAAAGATCTCGCTCGGCGGCAATTATCCAAAACTCCTCGCTCTGCTCAAAATCCTCTTTAAAGTAATAATAGGTTTCGGCGGCATCTCGCGCTAAATCAGGTTGAGCTTTAACGCTTTGGCGATAATTTTCCAATGCCGTTGTAGCATTAAAATAGGGCGAACAAGATAACACTTGATAAAACGCCATCAGACTTCTTGCCTCCGGCAACCCTTGGTCAACTAGCTGATTTAACTGCTGCCATGCTTGCGTTTCACGGACCTTATCCGCACCTGTATTAACCAAGCCACGCTCGATAACCGATAAAGGTAAACGGATTAACTCAAGCTTTGACGCGTTATCGCCAAAGCTCGCGGCGCGCTCCAGCCAATAGATCTTTTCATCGGCACGCCCCGCGTAACCCGCTTGATCTCGCATCCAACGCAACGCCTCAATATCGCCAGCTTCAGCGGCTTCACGGTAATATTTCTGTGCCTTAATTTTATCCTTGGGTAAGGCGTGCCCAAGCTCATAGATACGTGCCAAGAAGCGCTTATCTTCGGCCTTGGCACTTTGAGCTAAGGTATTGATTTGTGATTCAGGTTTACCATAGGCATACAATTTCACATCACCGTTAGCATAAGTATATTGAGTACCATCGGGATAATTCACCTCAACCGTATCAGGCTGATACCAAACATTGACCTCATACTGTTCGGCAATCTGTGGATTAAAATTCACCCGCATCACAGCCTCATCACCGCGACGAACCGCTTGAGTATAAGGACTAGCCCATAGGCTAGAAATTTGCTGCAAACTACTTTTCAGCCTAGCCTCGAAGGGTTTGTCTTCCTTAGGAGAATGAATAAATACTGGATAGTAAACTGGTGCTAAAGATAATGGCGTAGTCGCAAGCAACGAATTATCCGCCTCGCTACCCGCATAAATAGGATCGATATTAAGTTCATGACTTAAATAAAAATCATCGTGGGGTGACACTTGAGTCGGCAACGTAGTTTGGCTAGCAACTTGTGCCGCATCCACAACAGAAGTGCGCTGCAACTTAGCAAGGTATTGTTGTTTAAGTGCTTTAGCCCTTTGCCACAACGGATGGTTCGGCAGTATTGTCACATCGAGCATTAAATCCTCAAGCCGCCACTGACAATCGCCACCACCATTCAAAGCTAAGGGCAGCGAAAATTCACTCGCTTTGCTACCACTGCTAATCACTTGCCGCAGCACTGAGGTTTCTTCGAATGTCGCGCGGTAGGGATTAGCAATATCACCACTGGGAAAACGGATTTCCTTTCGAGTACAAACAGATGAAACGTAATAACCGACAAGTTCTAATTGCGTATTAGCAGGTAAGACACCGACGAACTCGAAACGCGGACTGTCTACAGGTGCAGACACTTGATCGACGGGCAACTCACTACGAAATAAAGAATCCCAAAAAGAGGCCATGACGGGAGAAGCAAACATCAAGCCAGCCGAGCAAGCCAAATATAAAAAAGCCCTATGAAAGCAATGTAACAAACTCATAATGCCAGCTCTCCGTCGCTGATGAGGCAAATCCACTCGCACTTAAACACTCGCTTAAATACAACAAAGACCATTAAGTTATCGACAAAAAATTAAGCCAACGCGTTTAGCCGTTGGCTTAAATCATAACGTATTTACAGGCAAGTTGAACCCATGCCTCTCAGTCTAGGCTCGATAAACCCCCAGCGCATAAAACTCAACTTAAGCACTTCGCAGTCTAGCAAGCACATCCTTGGCCTTCAATTCAGCCATAGCGACATAGGCCACAGGCACTACAAATAACGAGAAGAAAGTGCCCGCTAACAGACCTCCGACTAAGACTAAACCTATGTTAGCTAACCCTAACGAGCCCGGCCCCGATGCCAAGGCTAAAGGAATCGCACTTAAAATCATGGTTAAAGACGTCATTAGAATCGGTCTTAAACGAGATTTGGCACTGCTTCGCGCCGCCTCAATCGCACTCAAACCTTGGTCTTGTTGCTTATTGGCAAACTCCACCAGCAAGATACCGTGTTTAGTCACTAGCCCCACTAAGGTTAATAAACCAATCTGCGAATAGATATTCACACTCTGGCCAAACAAGGCTAAGGTCAATAAGGCACCGACAATACACAAGGGCACTGTCAGTAAGATAATTAAGGGATCGACAAAACTTTCGAACTGCGCAGCCAAAATCAAATAGATAAACACCAATGCCAGCAAGAATAGCGACTGAGTGCCCGCCTGCGAATCCATAAGATCCTTTACCACGCCATTGTATTTAAAGCCTTGGGCATCATTAAGCAATGTCGGTAATTGTTCATCTAAGTAGGTTTTGATTTCATCAGTTGAATAGCCGGGCATAATATCTGCCGTCAATTCAGCGCTATCAAGACCCATAAACGTCTTAATGTTAGATTCTGCCGTAGTCTGTTTAATCGACACAAATTGCGATAATGGCAGTGCTTGCCCAGATTCAGAAGTGACATACAGCTTATTCAACACTTTAAAATCACTCAGTTTGTCTAAGTTTACTTGCACTTGAATAGGATAAGTAAAACCATCGGTAGCATGTAAGTCCGCCGCCTTCACTGAGCCAAGGAAGGTAGAAAGCGCATTAGTGACATCACCATAACTCACACCTGAAAGGATAATCGCGTTGCGATCAATAGACAGATCGTAGCGTAGTTGATCCCTCAGCACTGAGTTGCCCACGTTATTCAGGCCAGGATAATCCTCGAGTAACTTTTGCACTTTGGCGGCGGTTTCGCTGAGTTCGTCCTTATTCCGATCTAAGGTCGTCAGCTCTAAACGCAAATTATTGGCAATATTGAGATTATTTGCTGAGCGAATGCTAAACGACATGTTATAGGCAGAAACGTTTTCCTTTGATGTTGTAATCAAGTCGCTGATCACATCATCTATACCCTCACTGCGCTCACCCCAAGGTTTGAGTAGTACATGGTTTACAGGCTCTCCCTCGATATAGGACAAGTTAGCCCCAACCGCGGGATGATCGTCCATCACGCCATTAAGCTCAGCATTGTGATTGAGATGATACTGCCGACCGACACCGGTAGGGCCATTAGACGCCACATCGATAAAGCCGGAGTCCTCCGCAGGCAAGAGTATTTTGGGTAATTGCCAGTAAGCAATACCCGCAAGACCCACCAAAACCACAGCCGCGCCAAACATCAAACGCTTGCGGACAAACCACTTATTCAGCTCATTGATATACAAATGATTTAACTGCTGCAGCGCATTCTCGACTCGGCTAAACCATTTAGGGTGTTGCTCAGTGGTATTGATAAGATAGGCGCTCATCATAGGCGACAAAGTCAACGCCACCACGCCAGAGATCATTACGGCCGCTGCTAAGGTAAAGGAGAATTGCCGAAACAGATCGGCGGTTAAGCCCGACATTAATCCGATCGGCAGATACACGGCGGCGAGCGTTAACGTCATGGCAATGATAGGGAAAATGATCTCCTGACAGCCTTTAATCGCCGCATTGAAAGGCGTTTCACCGTTTTCAATATGGCGATAACAGTTCTCGACCACCACAATGGCATCATCCACCACCAGGCCAATGGCCAAAATAATCGCCAGAATAGTCAACACATTGATACTAAATCCGAGCGCCGACATCACAGCAAACACCCCAATCACGCACACGGGAATGGTAATAATGGGGATCGATGCCGCCCGCAAGCTACCCAAAAATAACACCACAATCAGCGAAACTAAGATCACCGCTTCAATCAACGCAGAAAATCCTTCGTCGATGGAGGCTTCAATAAAATCAGCTTGGTTATAAGCCAAGTTCATTTCTAAGCCTTGGGGTAAATGTTTTTGCATGCGTGCAATTTCGGCTTTAATGTTCGAAGCCACTGTCACTGGGTTAGCGTTGCTCAGCGGTAAAATCTGCAATGACATTGCACTATGTCCACCGATAGACAACATACTCGGCGACAGACTTTCCTCGCCCATCACCACATCGGCGACATCGGACACGCGGATGATCTTACCCTCGCTAACCTTAATCACCAGATCCTTCACGTCTTCAAGCGTTTCAACTTGATTCAAAGGGTTAATCGAGAAATCCCGCGACTTACCTTTGATCGCGCCCGAGGTAAAACTGGCATTGTAGGAGCCTAACGTGCCCACCACATCGGCAGCTTTAATATTCAGCGCTTTCATTTGTTCAGGATTGAGCCAGACTCTGACCGCCTTTTGTGAGCCACCATAGGGCCCCCAAACAGCACCAACGCCTTGAACTTGTTTGAGTTGCGGTACTAACTGCTGGCTAATGTAGTCGTACATAGCCTGCTTTTCCATGCCACCCGCGTTCACAAAGGTGATGATATTACTGGCCGAATCTGTGGCCGAGGTATCGTCAGTGACTGTGGGCTTATCTATCATGCTCTGGGGGAAATCGTTAATCCCTTCGACGCTGCTACGCAACTTGTTCATTAAGTTGGTGTATTCAATATCGCTGGTGTCATCATTGAATTTAATCGTTAATGAGCAACGCCCCTCGCTACAGTCGGTCGACATGGTATCGACTTTATCTATGCCCGAAGCCGCAGCAATCAACTTATCGGCCACGTTGCTCGACATAAAATCGGCGCTCGCCCCTGCAATCGACGCATTCACAGATGCCGAGTGGGTGGTATGCTCAGGGAAGTATTGGATATCGAGTTTTTGAAAGGCAATCAAACCCAGTAACACAGCCATAATACTGAGTACGGAGGCGAAGATAGGATGACGAATACAGACTTCGGGTAAACGCATTATTCAGCCACCTCAATATTTGGAGTTGAGCCTGAATCAGCACCTTTGTCAGCGCTTGATGTTGCCGCTTTATCTGCAGTGTTTCTATCCTGCACGACTTTGATCTTGCTATCGGACTTGAGGTTTTGCATACCCGTTTTAACGACTAAATCGCCTTCGGCTAAACCCTCAGTCACGACGGCATAACCGTCATTCGTATTTTGAGCGAGTTTAACCACTTGCTTTACTACGCTATCGCCCTGCACTAGCCAGACAAAACGTTCATCGTTATTGGCAATAATCGAATTTTGCGGCACTAATAGACGTTTAATCCCTAGACTATAGAACTGCTTGATGTTGGCGAACATGCCAGGAGCAAGCTTAAACTCAGGGTTTTCAAGGGCGGCATGCACTTCAACCCGTCCTGAGCTTTCGTCTACCGCTGGGGCAACATAGTTAACTAACCCTTTGAATACCTTATTACCATAGGCCTCAACAGTCACATTCACCTTTTGGCCCTTTTGCGCCTTGCCTAAATCCTTCTGACTGATGGCATAACGCACTTCGACCGGATTTAAACTATAGAGGGTGACTAAGGCCGTACCAGCACCAATTTGACTGCCGATAGACTGACTAAAGCTGGTCAACTGACCATCGAAGGGCGCCTTGATCAGGTAATCGTTCATGGTGGCTTGTTTCTGGCGAAAATCCGCATCGGCCAGATTCACATTTTCCCGTAGCTCATCCACATCTTGCTTAGCAAGCGCAAAGGGTTCTTTAATCAGTAAGTCTTCGATACGCTCCAGCTTAGTTTTAGCCAGTGCTAAGGTGCTCTTGGCTTTGTCTAAATCAGCCTTGGCTTTAATGTTGTCCTGCTCGGCAATCACTTGGCCTTTAGTCACTTTGTCGCCGTTACTAAAATGAATCGCGCTAATTTTTTCGCTAGCATTAAAGTTCAGCGTGGCTGAATCGATAGCGTTGATTTTACCGACTTCATTCACTACATCGGCAAAGGACGTTTCTTTAACGGCCTCGACCGTCACAGGGATGATGTCGACCTTGTCCGCCGACATCACGGCCATAGGGGCTAAAGCGAAAACACTCGCCAGTAGAAACGGCAAAGGCGCGAATAAGGGCGCCTTTGGGAGATGATGGGGATGGCTTTTTAATGAAATATCGCATGCACTGCGTGCTCGTTCAGTTACTCTTTGTGTAAACATAGTATGCAAACCTATCGTTCTTACTATTCAACGGACATCCTATCCGACAACAGCAAACCGGATTGAACCCAAAACTAATACCAAGTCCCCCCAAAGTGCCTGTTTCAGCAATTTGAGGTTATTTGGGTATACAGCCTATAGGCTTAATCCCAGTCAGTGCCAGTAAAAACTCGGTTACACAACCAAACAAAACAATAACTTAACGATAAACTTAATAGTGAGCACTTAAATCACACAAACAACCATAAAATACAGCAAACTTGAAACAAGTGTAGAGCCAGCCTATTAGCAAGCCACTATTTACCTTTTAACAGGGCTCCGATGGCCTTTTTCACGTCTGCAAAACAGGGGCGCTGAGCCACATCTAACTGCATGCACTCGTCTTTAATCGCACTCAACTGTGTGTAGTACAGAAGGCTAATCGAGGCACTCACATAGGCCGATGCATCCACATAGGCCAACAGATCTTCAATCAAGCAACCAAGCGCCCGCACTTCAATAGCTTCTATCGCTAAGCGTTCTGCTGTCGATAGATTACGTAAGTTTGATGCCGCACCAAAATCCCCAAACAATAAGCTCATCTGTTGATTAACCATAATATTATGGGCGTAGACATCACCATGGCTTACTTGTTTTGCATGCATGTGCGCCATCGCATCGGCCAACTGGTGCGTGATTTTGGCGACTTCATCAAGGCGAAATTCGCTACCGTCTTTAAAGGTATCGCGAGTGCAGGTGACAAGACTTGGTGGTAGCCCTAAGTTACTAAAACCTGGCGGAATAAGTTCCATCACTAAACCCAATTGATCTTTCTGGCTAATGTGCGCCACGACCTTAATAAGGCTGGGATGATCACCCGTTGTGAGACAGCAATCTAACTCGTCAGCGGGATAACCATCGCTCGTCACTTCCCCCTTAAAGAGTTTTACCGCAATCTGCGCCGACCCCGTCGCGGCTATCATGGCTTGATTCAACCAATCGCCTCGATAAATGACCCCAGAAGCCCCTTCGCCAAGCTTCTCAGCCAACTTGATATCACCCAGAGTCACATTCGCCACTGTGGCCACATCGGCGTGGGGATCGACTAAGGTATGGCTGAATGGATTTCCCGCAAAGGCGAGCCAAGTCAGTTTAGGCAAACTGAGTAACCAAGCTGGCAGTGCGTGGAGTTGATTGGCCGATAAACGCACTAACTCTAAGTTGCGGCAATTGGCCATCGACTCGGGCAAGGTTGTTAAACGGTTACCCGCTAAAGCTAATTTTTGCAGACGATGTAAATCGCCCATGGCCGCAGGCAATGTCTCAATGAGATTATCGGTTAGGATGAGCCAGCGGGTTTGCAGCGGTAATGCCGCAGCAGTCACTGTTTTAATTTGATTGGCCTTAAAGCCAATCATCTCTAAATTTGTGCAGCGCCCTAATGCCTCAGGCAAATGTTCAAAGCGATTATTCGAGGCGAAAATTATCTTTAAATGCGATAAGCGGTGTAAATCCTCGGGCAAAGTGCTCAGTTGATTATTCGATAAATCGAGGATTTCGAGGGAATCGGCTAAATCAAAAATCTCCCGCGGGAACTCGGTTAAATCCTCAACCAATTGTAAACGTGTGATCCCTTGTAACTGCCCTGCCCTTAACTGCGCTAACGTCTGCACTTTGCTACCCAAGTTAATGAAAAATCGCGGCTATGGTAGCGTATAAATCGATAAAGCTAAACGCAGGATCTGCAATCAAAGGGCGGCACAATCGGCCTTAAGACAACTTTGATACAATAGGTAAAACTTGGGGGAGCTATCCAGAAACTCGAAAACAGATTAGCATGTGCACCAATATGGAATGCCCAGTCAACTCATCACAGGACAATCATGCGGACACATTTTCGCCAAACGCACTCTTTTACAGTGCTTATGCTTGCCATGCTAATGGCCCTACTGAGCGGTTGCGCTACAACATCAGCAAGCCCATCAACCACTGAATTCAATGCCACAGCAAGTGATGTCAGTAATGATAACGACCACTCGCCACAACAGCATCAAACACCACCCGAAGTGGTTGAGCAGTACAGCGATGTATGGGAAAAGATCCAACACGCCAATACCATTGACGTCCATGATGATGCCGAAGTACGTAAACAGCGTAACTTTTTCGATGATAAACAAAAATTTATGAATCAGGTTGGCGATCGCGCCGAGCCATTCTTATATTACATAGTCAGCCAGCTAGAAGCGCGTAACATGCCATTAGAATTGGCGTTATTGCCCATAGTCGAAAGTGGCTATAACCCTTTAGCACAAGCTAACGGCCCCGCAGGACTGTGGCAAATGATCCCTGCTACTGGACGTAATTTTGGCTTAACGGTGAATTCTGCCTACGATGGCCGTAAAGATGCGCTGGCCTCAACCGATGCAGTGCTCGACTATCTACAGCACCTATACGACACCTTAGACAAAGACTGGATTAACGCCGTCGCCGCCTACAATACCGGTGAGCTAGTGATCAAAGCCGCCATTGATAAAAACAAAGCCAAGGGCAAACCTACGGACTTTTGGTCACTGGGCATCCCCGCTAAGCGAGTACAAACAGTCCCTAAGTGGCTGGCATTTATTCAGATTATTCGAAATCCCAACCACTACGGTTTAAAAGTCCCCCCTATTGCTAACCGCCCTTTCTTGGAAAGAGTGCCAGCACCTAATGGCGTAGATATTGGCCAGATTGCTAATGCAGCAGGGCTCAGCAAAGCAGAATTTAAAACCTATAACCCAGGCTTTCGCCAAGGTGTAATCCCCAGCAAAGGCAAATATCAAATCGCCTTACCACTGGAAAACATAGGTCATTATCAGGAAAATCAAGACAAGCTCTACGCTCAAAAACGCTATGACAGCCAAAGCTATATCGTCAAATCTGGTGACAGCCTAGGCACAATCGCAGCCAAGTTTGATATGTCAGTGAAAGCATTAAAACAGGCCAACAATCTGACATCGGACCGCCTAAAAATCGGCCAAGAGCTCACACTGTTAACGCCAATGGCGGGCAATGATAATGAGCCTGAACCCACTAAAACCAAGGCGAAGACAGATAAAAAAGTGAGCAATAAGTCGTCGACCAAAGCTAAAGCAACTACCTCAACATCGACCGATAAACCTGCTGTAAAAGCGACCACTTACAAGGTGAAATCTGGTGATTCGCTGGATAAAATCGCCCGTAAGAATAAGGTTAAACTGGCTGACTTAATGAAGTGGAACCAGCTCAATGGCAAAAGTATTATTAAGCCGGGCCAAGAACTGAAAATTTCCGAATAACGATTGTAGTTTGAACGGCAAAAAGCCCAACAAAGCGCGGTTCCAAAGCGCTGTGTTGGGCTTGTTTCTATCCCAATATCAGAGTTAACCGCCACAGCTCAGCGTTACTACTCAGTTGACCTAATCAATACTCCCGGACAATCATTCCAAAACAAACCATTCTAATTGCACGCCATTATTTTGTGTCTTTCTTCGCTAAACCAAGGGGATACAATTGCTGCTTAAACATGCCAACAGGCATGTAATCGCCCACGACACCATATTGCTCTGGCCACTCTTTCTGACCTCGAACTGCAGTCCCAAATAGGTAATCTAAAAAAGAAAAATGGGCAGCATAGTTACGGTCGATTGCCGCCTTATCAGAAGCATGGTGCCAATGGTGGAATTGCGGACTGACAATTAAATAACGTAGCCAGCCAAAGTTAACCTGCACATTGGCATGATTAAAGACCGCCTGCACGCCAACGATAATCACATAAATACTGATGATGTCTTTGGAGAATCCCAAGATAAAAATCGGCGTGAGCACTAAACAACGGGTAGCAATCAACTCAAACATATGTTGCCTTGAACCAGCCAACCAATCTAAATGTTTCGCGCTATGGTGCACCGAATGGAAGCGCCACAGGAAAGGAATTTCATGGTAGGCACGGTGCGCCGCATATTGCATTAAATCGGCGACCAATAAAATCAACAACAGTTGCAACACAAAGGGGAGACCCGCGATAAAGCTTTGCACTGTGCTGGAAATAGCCCAAGAAAAGGTCGACTGCACAAATTGGTTTGCCACCAATAATACAAATCCAATCGCTAAGTGATTCACCAAAAAATGGTTTAAATCCCCTTGCCACTCGGGTCTCAATATTGCTTGTTCTGGTTTATGGGGTAGCCATTTCTCGATAAAAATGAAAATTAAGGTTGAGCCTAATAAGTCTAAAATAAACCAATCTAAACCCAGTGAGACCTTATGATTAGCAAAAGGCTCGACCTCAACTTGATGACCACCAAAGGCAATCGCTAAGCTCACAAATACCCAAGCCACAAAGCCGAAACGCTTATTTTTATTTCGAATAAAATTCAATAAACCTAAACTGCCCGATACCACTAAGGCGACAAATATTAAGCTGCGAATAACATCGACATTATAGCTTTGGCGTAATTCTGGAGTGGTGAGATATTCGGGAAAATGAAACGCCAATACACCCAGAAACGATAATATCGCTAACATACACGCTATAGTACCGCTAATACTGCCTTCACCAATTTGGAAATGACCGTCTTTAAATCCTTTACTCATCACAGTGAACTCCTTTTCCTATATTGCTCGCGTTATTCACATCACAGCAATGCTCGGCTTAATTTTTGCCGATCAGCCTACATTAACCCCGCAGCCACAATCAATAAAAAGTGAATGCTAAGACAATAATGCTCAATCTACTAAGCCCACTAAAACGAGCACACAAAAACAGCTCAAAAAAAGCGCTACCTAAGTAGCGCTGTTTTATTAGAGCCGTTCACTCACCTTAGCGGTTAGATCTTAATCAAGTTATAACCAAAGCTAGTAGAAGGATCTTTATTCAGCACCATAGTCACATTGTCTTCATTGCTGAAATCCATTAAATCGGATGCATAGACAACGGTTTTAGTACCGTTTTCCACAGCGATAACCTTAATAGAATATTCACCAGCTGGCACAGTCACTGACTGAGGGCTCGCAGGATTGACTGCGGTGATCTTATTTACAGCCGTTTCAATCGTGTCATTTGCCTTTAAGAAATACACGGTTAGATTGCTTTTATCGGCAAAACTCACAATGTCGAACTTAAAGCTATAGGGACTTGGCGTCTGAGTTTGCTTCATCTCCATCGCCTTTACTTGGCTGCCCTGCTCGGTCGTTTGCTCATAGATGAAGATGGTTTTAATGTCATCTTGGTTAAGGGTGATCAACACGTTATCGAGCAATTTATTTTGCGTACCGTGGTCGAACACACTCACACCAAAATCATTAAACTCAGCACCTTGATAGCTAGTCACCCCAAAAGATGGCACTTCGCTAAACAGAGTATCTTGCTTACTGCTAGCCACTTTCACATCGATAATGTGCGAACCTAAACCGTTAAAGACGCGATAATCGACACTCGCTTCTAATGCCACATGGTTGCGAACATTGGTGGTTGAATCGACACTGTCCAAGGTGATTTTTGAATCCGAAGCACCAAAACCTTCACGGATGATCAGCTTATAAGGCACCTTAGAACTGAATTTAATGTTCGCCGTTGTATAAGAAACATTGGTTGTTCCCGCTGGTGCGAGGTAAACCTTATATTCACCCGTATCCATCACTTGCGGCTGCGACACTTCACCATAAGCCACACTGCCTAACATCACGGCATCGGCAAAGGTTTGGGTCGACTTAGAAACATAAGCGTCAAAGGCTTGGGCATGAACTGCAGTATTGGCAATCAAAAGCTGCATTTTACTGTTTTCAGCCACTTCGTTGAGCTTATCGAGTTCAGTGCGAGAATAGTTGATATTAAGTAATTTAGGTTCGGTAAAATCACCATGTAATACAAAGAAATGGTCCGTTGCAACTTTCAAATCGATATTTTCTTTATAAATAGAGATATCTTTATCAGAGGCATCCTTAGCCATCACTTCAATCGCAGTCACGCCAGCCGTCGACGTAAATCGCGGCATAGTGTCCCCATAGATCACACTTTCATAGGTTTTATCGGCAACTTTGAGTGCAGTAGCAGTGCTTCCAGCTGAAGCATTATAGAATTGCACATAGGTGGCATTTTGATCTGTGCCCTCTTCATTATTATCATCTGAGCCACATGCCGTTACCGCTAAACAGGCAACAGCCACCGCAGCGAATCCCTTTAGCTTACTTTTTATCATTGTTTCCCTCATTAGCAGACAAAAATTCAGTTCAATCTACGCAGTTATACAATGACAACAATGGCAATTTCCACTAAAAACAAAAACAAATATTTTACAAACTCAAACACTTAACAAACATTTCAATAACACAGCAAAAAGTGATACAAACCACACTTTTCAGGCCCTTAATTGATACAAATGCGGCTGCTGATACTTTTGCTCGCCTCTCAAAAATTCTGCTCCAGTGGAAAATGGCTGATCTATCGAACACCTCTCTTTTAGGCTTATAGCGACTATGGATAAACTATCCTCAGACGGTACAAACCTTGTTCGACTAATGCGATTAGGTTACTCTCGCATCGCCAATTAAGCCTTTGGGATGGATAGGATTTGCAAGGGATTCTCAACTACTACAAACAATGTTTTCAACACGATAGTGCCGAAATCAATCTCTGGTCTAGCCACAAGCTTGCCGAGCAAGATCAGCTATTACTCCAACATGAAGACGAGTTAAGCAGTGGCTTCCTACCCCGCTTGCCAGTACCATTTGCTCCCGCCAGTGCATTACTAGCACGTAGCGCTTTGTATTTACGCGAAAAGGTATTATTGCACTGCTGTCTGTTTTTCTGCGGCACAGTCGACCTTAATGGCGAAAAACGTAAAGTCGTGACACCACTCCTTTATCGCGAATGCCAATTACAGGCTGACGGCGATAATCTCTACCTAGAGAGCAATAACACTCTAGCTGGCAGCGGACCATTCACTATCAATGAAGCTCTATTAGAAAAATTAGTCGTTGAAGGACATAGCCTAAGCCAAGATTTACGCGATAATCCAACGGATGTCAGTGGCTGGATATCTTGGCTGCGGGCGGGCCAAGCCGATGTCGATACCAGTCATTTATTGCATTTTCCCAAGCTGATCGATGAGGCTGAATTCACTAGCTTATGCCGTAAACGTGGGCAGTTTCTTGTCAGTCGAAGCCAAATCATTTTGGCAGAACGTTCGATCGCAAGTCGCGGCATTTTGCACGAACTCGACAAACTAATGACAGCGGCTGAACCATCAGCACCGCTTAAAGCGCTATTCGCAGAAACACAACAAACAACATCAATCAGCGCCAGTGAAGACACGCAAGAGGCTTATCTTCCCGGGCTGTTAAGCCGCGCGCAAATTCAGGCCTTAAAGATTGCGGCCAATCATACTTTGGGGCAGATCTCAGGCCCACCGGGAACAGGTAAGAGTTACACCATAGCTACAGTGGCGGCGGAGCAGGTATTAAGGGGCAAATCTGTCCTCATCGTCGCCCACACCGATGTTGCTGTTGATGTGATTGCCGATAAATTGCAACAACAATTCCAGCTAGGGAGCAGCCTTATTCGAGCAGGCTCGCCGCAGTTTATAAAAGTCCTTAAAAACCAGATTGATGAAATGCTCCATGGTCAGCACCCTGCATCAAATGAAGCCATCTCGGATAGATTGCTATTAAGTTCAAAACAACAACTTAATACCGTGACTCGTCAGCAAGTCAAAATGGAAGCGGGCTTTATACGTCATTGCCGCCATGCCATACGTCGCGGCCAAAAACTGGCGACCTTACAACAAGGACAATCCCGTTGGCGCTTAGGATTTTACAACTGGGCTTACCGTGCAGGTATAAAAAGGTTTGCCCAGCAATGGAATGAACTCGATAAATTAACGACACTGATAGCGCAAAAAGAAAGCTTAAGCCTCAAATACTTACAATTGGCCACTCACTATCGATTAAACCAATTACTCAAAAATAAGCGCAGTACGCTGGTGAGTTTTGCCAGTGCGTTACGCGCTCGCCAGTCCGCTAAGCAACTCGACGGTTTCTACAAGACGGATTTTGATGCCTTAAAACAAACCTTTCCCATTTGGTTATCTAGCCTTGCCAGCTTACATAAAGTGCTGCCCATGGAGCAGCAAATGTTTGATTTAGTGATTATTGATGAAGCCACCCAAGCCAATATTGCCGCATGTTTACCGGCCTTGCAGCGAGCAAAAGCGGCACTGGTGGTGGGAGATAGCAAACAACTGCGCCATTTCTCGTTTTTATCCCGCGCAAAACAAACTCAAATCCAGACCCAACTCGGACTCGCCCCAGATTGTCGCGGCCTAATGAGCTACCGTGATGCCAGTATGCTCGACTTAGCGTCACAATCCCTCGCGAGCCAATCCCAAGTGGTATTTTTAAATGAGCATTTTCGGAGTAAACCTGAGCTGATCCAATTTAGTAATCAGCAGTTTTATCAAGGCATGCTGAAGATTATGCAGCACAGACCTTGCACAAGTTCGGGACACTTACACAGAGTCCAGGTGACTGGCAGCCGTGATAGTAAGGGAATTAACGCCATAGAAGCTGAGGCATTAATTCAAAAGTTAGCTCAACTGATTGATGAACAAGAAAATGTATTAGTGCCTTCCAGCATTGGTGTACTCTCCTGTTTTCGCAATCAGACGGAGTATTTATCCCAGCAAATCCTCGCGCGCTTTAGCGCACAACAACTCGAGCGTCACCAATTACGGATTGCCACGCCCTTTGGTTTCCAAGGGGAAGAGCGCGATATTATGCTGCTGTCGTTTAGCATTACGGCCAACGACAGCCGCGCCGCCGTGTATTTAAATCGAGCCGATATGTTCAATGTCGCGATCACCCGAGCTAAACAAATGCAGTGGCTATTTTTATCGGTACAAGCGCATGAACTCCCCAACAATAATTTACTGGCAACTTACTTAGCATCGGCGGGCCAATTTCAAGCGGCACACAATTATGTCGATTCCCTCGATACCTTCGGCCAGTCAGTGGCACAGGCGATTGAAGCAAAAGGCATAACAGTCTGGCGCGCCTACCATATGGCGGGGCTAGAACTGGATATTCTGTGCCGCTATGGTAACCAATATTTAGCAATAGATTTAATCGGTTACCCAGGACCTTGGGCGGACTTTTTCGATATTGAACTGTATAAACTCTTACAGCGCGCGGGCATTAAACTTATCCCCGTCAGCTACGGGCTATGGTGCCAACAGCGAGAACTTTGTATCCAACATATTTGCCAGCAATTGGGTATTACCCAAACAAGTTAATGCAGTAAATAACAGCCTTAATCATGCTGTTGATAAATCGCTTTTATCTTGCTTCGCAACCAAGTGATTTTGGGGTTGTGGCTGTTTCTCTTATGCCAAATCAAGGTAAAAGGAATAGCGAGTTTATCAAGATATTCGTCGCTTAACGGGATAGGGCGACTGACTAAGTCAGGGTGTAATTGGCGAGCATATTGCTCACAATATTGTGGTGCAATTGCCATCATACTGTGGTGAGGCTCTGCCGCGACAAACAGTGACTGCTCAAAGCTGGCCAAGGTGAGCACAATATTGCGAGTTAACCCAAGCTCAATAAGCACATCATCCAAGGCCCAAGTTTCGCTTTTTTCCCACAAGATGTTGATATGCGGATGTTTAAGAAAGGTGTCTATATTCCACTCTTCCTGCAAGGCGGGATGATCGCGGCGCAAATACACCTGAGGAAGATCGGTAAATAAAACCTCAAAATCGATAAAATAGGGTAATAAATCAAGGGATTCCTTAGAACGTGGATGACTTTCTCGGCCGGTAAACCCCATATCCGCTTCACCACGCACAATCGCTTCGAGTGAATCGTAATCCCAATTTCGTACCTTCACCTTTGCATCAGGGTATTGAGTATAAATGGCCTGAGTCAGCTCATTAAGCATGATAAGCAACAAAGGCGACTCAAGCATTAACTCGAAGGTGAGCCCTTTGGTCATCTCGTCACCGCGCTTAGCCATCAGTTGCTTACCCATTTGCAACCATTCGGATAACTCCTGCTCCATACCGTGAGCCAATGGCGTTAACTGAAATCCCTGCGGCGTTTTGACAAATAAGGGATCGTCAAACCAATTCCGTAATTTGGCCAGCGACTTACTCACAGTGGATGGCGTGACATTGAGCTTTTTGGCAGCCTTAGAGACACTCCGCTCCTGTAATAAAAGCTGCAAAATAAACAATAAGTTAAGATCGAGCCGACTCAGGGATTTGGTCATTAAGTACAATTTCCGGCAATTTAGGAACCGCTAAGATCAGTGTAATGCTCACCAGCGCACCGACAGCGAGGATCACTAATAATATATTAATCGCACTTACTTCGAGCAGACCCATCACCCAAATATATAAAGCTGAAGTACACACTTGAGCAATTCCCAGTAAAGAGCTGGCAACTCCAGCCCGAGTAACAAATGGACTCAGCGCCTGACTCATGGTGACCCCAAATCCAATCGCAAAGCCCGAACACACAAAACCAAAACTGAGCAGATTGAATAACTGACCCAGCCAGCCCAATTGGGTCAAGATCAACACCAGTGCTGCGGCGGCAAATAATGTCTGAGAGAACAAAATTAATGATTTTTCTTTAAACAGGTTAAGTAAAAAGGGCGTCGAAAATGAGGCTAACATACTCACAAATGCTGTCATAGCCATAGTGTTGGAATATTGCCCACGGTCAAACCCCATCTGCCCCATGATCAACATGGGAGAGACATTTACATAGCTTAAAATCGTGGTCACGCCTAAAGTCGTTATCACCACGCGACTGAGAAAAAACCGCTGTTTAAAGGATTCTTTATATCCACCCGACTCAACTGTGGTGTGAAATTGCGGTTTAGGATAGGTTTCGCGCAATACAAAAATACACAGGGTTAAGACCATTAATCCCATCCCCGCCATAGTGTTAAATAGGCTAGGCCATGGGAATTTAAGCATAATTAAATGGCCTATCACAGGTGCAATCACTGGGATAATGCAAGTCACGCCATTGACCATAGAGAGCACTTTTGCTCGGCGCTTATCGTCTAATACATCACGCAAAATCGCAAAAGCCACAACATAGCAAGAACCCGCACCAATGCCTTGTGCAAAGCGTGCCATTAAAAAGAGATCACTGGTTTGCGCACTACCGGCAAAGTAAGAGGCAATAGCAAACAACAATGCGCCAAACAAGGTAATGGGTTTACGCCCAATCCTATCGGCTAAGCTCCCCGCAAACAGCATAGTGGTTGCCATTCCCGCAAGATACACAGAAAAAGCAATATGCAGCTGCGCCTCACTCGCCCCTAAATCCTGCGCAATTTGCGGCAAACCGACCAAGTACATATCTATCCCTGTCGGGTACAAAAGCACTAGACAAAAACTGCACAATAGATATCGAAACATATACCTCACCCCATTAGCCATCTCACACATAAGTTGCGCCTAGCCTAGTTTCACTCGCGCAGATCTGTGAGTGGCATTTTCGACAACAGGTATTTCCATTGACGACTTATGGGAGGACATAACACCACGAACGAGGAAGAAAAGTTGGTAACAAAACATAAGGAGGACAGGGGTAGAAAAATATCCCCAGCGGTTTGCGACCACAGGGGATATGTCGGTGAATGATCAGTCTACTATTCTATGAGCCCAACACTCATTGCTGAGGTTCTGGCGGTGCAGGCAGAACTTGGATCATTAAACTGCTATCGTCTTGCAGATATTGCTGCGCCAATTTATTAAGTTCTGCAACTGTCATCTGCTGCGCTAACGCTTGCCTTTGTTTAAAGGCAGCAAAACGACCAGGATGACTCTGGGCAGTTGAGGTGAGATCTAACCAAAAACCATTGGTTTGCGGCGCAGCTTGCATCCACTCAAGCACAGGTTGGCGGGCTCGATTAAGTAAGTCCTCACTGATCCCCGAAGGCGCTTTAACTTGCTTAACTGCGGCGGTGAAATACTCGGCAACCGTTGGCAACATGGCTTGAGTCGTCACGCTAAACAAACCTAAGTAACCATAACCGCTGGCATTGAAATCGTTATAAGAAAAGGCCGATGGCGAATAACTCGCACCCGCTTTCTCCCTCACGTTTTCCGTTAATAGAATGCTTAGCACTTGCTCCAGCAGACCCAATCCCGCGTGTTGACTCAAGTGAGTCATGTCCGTTGTAGGCCACACCATGGCAAGTGCCGCCATATCCAGTTGACCATAATGCGTTAATGTTTTCTGAACGGGCACTTTCGGAAACACAGGTACTATCGACTGAGCATTAGCAATAGCAATAGGGCTACGCTTAATGGCGCCAAGCGTTTCAGCCACAGCAGCAATGGCACTCGCTTCATCAAAATCGCCCACAATAGCGAGTTCAATCGCCCCTTGCTCGACGGCCGAATGGAAACTCGGCGCTAATTCTCCAAAGTGACGTTTGAGAATTTCTTCAGGCTCACCATAACCATAGCGTTTATCACCATTATGGGAGATACGGGCAAACTGATTAGAAAACTCAGATTGTGGGTTGCTATGAATACTTTGTTGCTCGGCAATCACTTGTTCACGAAACAATTGCTCAGCCTGCTTATCCATACCTGGCTCAATTAAATAAGCCGTCATTAAGCCAAGCTGCGTTCGAAGCTCTGCGGCATTAGTGCTAATCTCGCCGCCAAAACTTTGCTCACGCAGGCCTAAGTTGATGGAAATATCTTGCCCAGCAAAAATATCCTGCAGACTGTCATAATCATGGGCCTTGAGCCCACCCTGCACAAACGCACTGTTAAACAGATAAGACAAACCATCCAACTCAGGGAATGGCACTTCACCAAAGCCAATGTTTAGGCTGACCAATGTGGTGCCTTTATTAAAGTTGGTAGGCTTAAGATTAAGGCGCACGCCATTGGCAAATTGCAGTTGGCGAATCCCCGTTTCCTTATCGCGACTGTCGGCCACTAACTTGCCTTGCTCACCAAACTGAGTATAAGCAAACTCATCAATCGCCTTGATTGATGGTGCGCTCACCGCTTGTTTACGGCTTTTCTCGTAGCTGGCGATAAGCTGTTTTTCAGCATTTTCAATGGGCTTATTGCTGGTCAGATACAAATACGGCGTAGCGTTCCATGTTTGATTAAACACTTGGCTTAGCTTTTGTGGTGTCACTGTTGGCATTATTTTTTCAAAAAATGCGAGCTGCCAATCGGGTTCGACAGGGACGCGATTGCCCGCCACCGAATACACTAGACTCTCGGCAATATTCACACTGTGAATGGTACTGCTACCCGCGACACTTAGCTGATATCCCTTATGCATACGTTTGATTTGCTGGTCAATTTCCTGTTGGCTAAAACCAAACTCTTTTGCTTGACGCAGGGTTTTCTCCAAGAGTGCGATTCCCTCTTGCCAGTTATTTTCCTGCGTACCTAGGCTCATTTGTGTGCCATAGGCAATATCAAACTGCGGTCCAACCTGCAGGTTTACACCATATAAACCTTGGCTATGCAGTAATTGCGACTCCATACGGCGATACAAGATGCCGTGGGCAAGCTCGAGCAACATTTCCTGCTCCCGCACAGCAGGGCTATCGGTAATCGCTGAGATGGGTTTTAGCATGCCAAGGGAAACTGACGTTGACAGACTTGGATCAAAAAATGCCGCCGCATCGACACTTTGGCGCTCTGCGACAGTACCAATAGCTTGTTCCTTGGTTTTAGCGGCCAAAGGCGCGGCCTTCCAACTGGCAAACTGTTGTTTTATCTTTTGTTCTACCGCGGCGACCTCGATATCACCCACCACAATTAAAGTGGTGCGTGAGGGCGTATAAAAACGCTGATATAAAGACAGCAACGCCTCGCGATTGGCATTACTGATACTGTTCGCCTCACCCACAGGGAAGCGCTTTGACAACAATGTGTTTGGCATTAAAAACTGTAATTGGTTACGGTAATTCTCAAGATCCGCACCGCTACGTTCACGCAGCTCAGACAACACCACCGCTTTTTCACGTTCAATTAGCGCTGGGTCAAGTAATAGATTACTGCCAATTTCTCGCATTAAAAACAAAGCCGTATCGATTTTATCTTGGCTATTACTTGGCAAGTTGAATTGATAAACCGTCTGCTGAAACTCAGTCACAGCATTGGTATCGGCGCCAAAACTCAGGCCAAGGCGCTGCAATGTCGGCATCATCTCCCCCGCCGCCAATCCGGTCGAGCCATTAAAGGCCATATGCTCAAGAAAGTGCACTAATCCTTGCTCGGCATCAGACTCGACCAAAGAGCCTACATCCACCCGCATCCGCACTATGACCGCCTGCTCCGGCGTCTTATTGCTCACCAATAAATAACGCATACCATTGGCAAGTTCACCGGTATGGATCCGCTCACTCATAGGCAAGCCTGTCGTTCCCATCCACAGCGGATCTTCACTCGCCTGCAGTGGCAACGCCATACTCAAAAGCGCCAGCAGTAACCACTGACGCACAAAACTAATTACCTTGAAATTGTTCATTAAAATTCGCACTTTGCCCCCAAAATCAAACAAGAAACCTAGGAAGCGCTCACCTATGTTTCAGATAAAATAAGCTTTCACTATAGTACCTAAAGCACTTTAAGTCACAAAATCAATACCTTATGCCGTACTAAAAATAGTTTATCGCCTTGATATATAGTCAGAATATGCCGAAAAATAATGAGCGAGGAAGGAAGCTGAAACAGCTGTGGATTTAATGGTTACTGTGGAATGGTATGCATATATTTGCGAGATATTGAGTGCTTAATTGGCGAAGCCTTTTCGCCAATCTAGTAATAGAGCAATATCTTGATTGAAAATCTGAGTTGAACCCTCACAATTTTGGCTTTAAAAATCACACCAAAGTTTAGATATTTCGGCTCATGGCCTCGTGAAAAAACCACTTCACAGGTAAGCCATTAATGCAAAAGCCCTACGAATATTCGCAGGGCTTTTGTTTTATCACGCAGTTGAATCTTAAAACTGTTGAAACCAACGTTGGATCTGCTGTGGATCTTTGCTTTGCGTTAACGACAGCATCAGTAAAATGCGGGCTTTTTGCGGGTTAAGATTACCTGCGGCGATAAAGCCATATTTAGCATCGTCTATCTCGGCATCAAGCGTGGTTGCGCCTGTGGGCACTCGACTAGAGCGAACGACTAAGGTGCCTTTTTGACTCGCTTTAGCTAAGGTGTCAAATATTGAGTGGTAAATATTACCATTACCTACACCGGCGCTGACTATGCCATCAAAACCCGCTTCAACCATAGCTTTGACAGGTAAATCGCTGGCATTAGCATAGTTGTAGACAATCCCTACCTGTGGCAGCTTGTCGAGTTTGCTAACATCAAAAGGCGTTTGCCTTGTATGTTGACGCTCAGTTTTGCCCATGTATTCAATCTTGCTGTTATGGATAACGCCAAGCGGGCCAAAGTTAGGCGCGGCAAAAGTGTGTACACCTGTAGTGTTAGTCTTAGTCACATCGCGGGCATTCAATACGGTATCGTTCATCACCACTAACACGCCTCGACCTTTAGATTCGAGGTTAGCGGCGGTCGCGACTGCGTTATACAAATTCATCGGACCATCGGCACTCATGGCAGTTGATGGACGCATGGCCCCAACCAGTACTACAGGCTTATCGCTCTTGATGGTGAGATTTAAAAAATACGCCGTTTCCTCTAAGGTATCAGTACCATGGGTGATGACGATACCGTCGACATCTTTATCAGCCAATAGCAGATTGATGCGCTTGGCTAAGGCTAGCCAAACTTTATCGTTCATATCCTGCGAACCGATTTTAACCAGTTGCTCACCTTGAATATCGGCAAGTTGTTTCATTTCAGGCACGGCCGCAATTAAGCTACTAATGCCCACTTCACCAGCCTGATAGTTAGACTCAGTAGCCGATTGTCCGACTCCCGCAATAGTGCCACCCGTGGCAATAATACGTACCTGTGGAAGCGCCTGCGCCGCGGAGGAGAGAAATAACCCTAAAGTGACCGAGAGCAAAAGCTTACGCATTGGAAAATTCATGCTTACATCCTTTGATTAATAATAAACGCCCACAGTGTGCACTATTGTCTAAGCCTCACTGTGATAGCTCTCACTAAAATGAAATAACAGATTTAGCGTTATCTAATTGATTATTTAAACTTTAAGGAAAACACCATGCATTTATTATTGAGTAGATTTAACTAATCAATGATTATTCGCTATTGACGCAGTGACAATTAAATATCGTATGGTTTATTTAATTTTAAAAACACTTGAATAAATATGTCGCCGATTGGTTAACGAATAACAAATCTATAGCTAATTTGCATCAAAAAGTAATGGCTCACACTAGTGATCCGAGTTGAGAGACTTATCTAAGAAAAAAAAGAAATACACTATTTCATACAGTTAAGTGATCACCATCCTAATCCTGTTATTGCCAAAGCGTTAAGATCTACTTCGATAGTCAAGGAGACGATTCTCCTTCATGTTTTCGATGAGTTATTCTTGATGTGTTACGTATACTTATTGTACACATCCACAACTCAATACTCGGAGATATATCTTACTATTAATTGGATTTAATAGGATCGAAATGAAAGATACTAATAGCGTACGGATCGAAGAAGATTTATTGGGCACGAAAGAAGTTTCCAATGAATTTTATTATGGCATACATACATTGCGTGCCATCGAAAACTTTAAGCTGAGTAATCAAAAAATTTCCGATGTACCTGAATTAGTCCGTGGCATGATGCTAACAAAAAAAGCCGCTGCCATGGCTAACAGTGAATTAGGCGCTGTAAGTCCTGAAATCGCTGACAAAATTATTGAAGCGTGCGATCTGATACTCACAACGGGTCGATTTGTTGATCAATTTCCGGTCGATGTTTATCAAGGAGGCGCAGGCACTTCAGTCAACATGAATACCAATGAGGTATTAGCCAACGTTGCACTGGAAATCATGGGGCTAGAAAAAGGCCGTTACGATGTCATCAACCCTAATGACCATGTCAATAAATGCCAATCGACTAACGATGCCTATCCAACAGGTTTCCGTATTGCGGTCATCAACAGTACCGATATTCTGTTAGATGCATTAACCGACCTTATCAGCGCTTTCGACACTAAAGCCACAGAGTTTAAAACCGTCTTAAAAATGGGCCGCACTCAATTGCAAGATGCCGTGCCTATGACCTTAGGCCAAGAGTTTCATGCCTTTGCTGTTACATTGCGAGAAGAAATTAAGTCCATCAAGCGTTGCCAAGAGCTGTTGTTAGAAGTGAACTTAGGCGCAACCGCCATTGGTACAGGGCTAAATACGCCTGTCGGTTATTCCGCATTAGCCATTAAGTATCTGGCAGACATTACTGGCCGCGCCTATGTGCCAGCGGAAGATTTAATCGAAGCGACATCTGATTGTGGTGCCTACGTTATGCTGCACAGTGCAATTAAGCGTATGGCGATTAAAATGTCCAAGATTTGTAACGACCTACGCTTACTTTCATCGGGTCCACGTACAGGTCTGAAGGAGATTAATCTTCCTGAGCTGCAAGCGGGTTCCTCCATCATGCCAGCCAAGGTTAACCCTGTGATCCCTGAGGTCGTCAATCAGGTTGCCTTTAAGATTGTCGGCAACGATATCACTATCACTATGGCTGCCGAAGCTGGCCAATTACAGCTTAACGTAATGGAACCTGTGATTGGACAGGCGATGTTTGAGTCGCTCAGTTTGATGGGCAATGCCTGTATCTCCCTGCGTGAAAAATGCGTTGAAGGTATCACAGCAAATCCAGAGATCTGCATGGCCCATGTGATGAACTCTATCGGGATCGTGACCTACCTTAACCCAATCATCGGCCACCATGAAGGTGACATCATAGGCAAGATTTGCGCCCAAACGGGTAAAAATGTCCGTGAAGTGGTACTCGAACGCGGTTTGTTAACGGTTGAAGAACTCGATGACATTCTCTCAGTTGAAAACCTGATGAATCCTAAATATCAGGCTAAACGCAACACCAGCAAAGCCAAAGTGTAACTCAGTGGGGCTGGGGAGCCTTCCCCAGCCCACAACTCGATGATTCAAGAATAAGCCTGCGCAGAGTGAATATGCGCAGGCTATTGAAATTAAAAATAAAATAGAGTTAACACTATGATTATATTAGAGATAATTATCGTCCTCGGGGCTATTTACCTTGGTGCAAGGATGGGTAGCATGGGAGTCGGCTTCGCTGGCGGTGTCGGGGTACTGATACTGACCGCTGGGATGGGACTCAAACCGGGCAATATCCCGATTGACGTGATCCTCATCATTATGTCAGTTATCACCGCGATTGCGGCCATGCAAGTGTCTGGAGGGATGGATTATTTAGTCTCACTGGCAGAAAAATTATTACGTAAGCATCCCAAACAAATCACCTTTCTGGCCCCTGTCGTCACCTATTTCATGACACTTTTTGCGGGTACAGGCCACACCGCATTCTCCACCTTACCTGTTATTGCCGAAGTCGCAAAAGAGCAAGGCATTCGCCCCTCTCGTCCCTTATCTATTGCCGTTGTCGCATCTCAAGTCGCCATTACCGCCTCACCGATTTCAGCGGCTGTCGTGTTCTTCTCAGGCATCTTAGAGCCGTTTGGCGTAGATTATTTAGTACTGTTAGCCGTTTGTATTCCCTCAACTTTCCTCGCCTGCATGGTCGGAGCCGTTGTTGCCAACTTAATGGGTAAAGAACTGGCCGATGATCCTGTCTATCAAGAACGCTTAGCCAAAGGTTTAGTCAAAACACGCGGTACAACTCAAATCGAGATTAAAGCCGGCGCGAAACGATCTGTGATGATTTTCTTGCTGGCGATTGCGGCTGTCATGGCGTACGCCACTGCGATATCTGACAAAGTCGGTTTGATTGTTGACCCTGTATTGCCACGCGACGCCGCCATTATGGTGCTGATGCTTACGGCAGCTGCCGCTATTACGATTTTCTGTAAGTTAGACGCAAGCGAAATCTCTAATGCGGCCACCTTCAAGTCAGGCATGTCAGCCTGTGTCTGTGTATTAGGTGTGGCTTGGTTAGGCGATACCTTAGTGTCGAATCATATAGAGGAAATCAAAGATCTTGCCGGCACCTTACTGCAAAGTCAGCCTTGGTTATTATCGGTAACCTTATTCTTTGCCTCCATGCTGCTCTACTCCCAAGGCGCGACAACAAAAGCGCTGATGCCAGCAGCCTTGGCGATTGGCGTAAGTCCATTGACAGCCGTAGCCTCTTTCGCCGCCGTCAGCGCGCTGTTTGTATTACCGACTTACCCCACGCTACTGGCTGCGGTCGAGATGGATGATACTGGCTCGACTCGGATTGGTAAGGCGGTATTTAACCATCCGTTCCTGGTCCCTGGCGTTGTGACGATTGCCACCAGTGTGGCATTGGCCTTCCTGTTTGGCGGCATGATGCTGTAGCTCAATTTTACCCTAAGTGCTCTCAGGGCTAATGCCTACAAATGGATTAACCCTCTTCTTTTAATCTGTATCTATAGACTTTGTTTTGGCGTGATGCAGGTACATTCACGCCATAGCAAATCGAGTAAGAGGTGAATTAATGTCAGCAAAAACGCGTGTTCCTACCGCCATTAACGGCGGACCATTTGGCCAAGCTTGGTCGGCTCAAGCAGACTGCTTACAAAGTGTGACTGGGCTTATATTAGGTATTTTCCTCTTATTTCATATGCATTTCGAGGCGAGCATTTTATTTGGTAAAGAAACCTTTTTTCACATGGTGCAATTCTTAGAAGGCAGTATGTTTAGCTCGACGGGTCATGGCTTCCCCATCGTGACCCAGATCATTTCAGTCATTATGCTGGTGATTGTTGCAGTACATGCCGCCACCGCACTACGTCGTTTTCCAGTGCAATTAGGCCAATGGCGAGCGATGCGTGGCTTTATGTCGACTATCAAGCATAGAGATACCCAAGCATGGTTCTGGCAGATGATCACCGGTTTCTTACTGTTTTTCTTAGTGTCAGCCCATCTTGCCACTATGATTTTAAACCCTGATATTGGCCCTCACCTTTCGGCCGAACGGGTTTACCACGATAACGCTTGGCTCTTATACGTGGTGTTTTTACCTATCGTGTTATTCCACGGCATCGTTGGTTTATACCGAGTGATATTAAAGTGGGGTGTGAGTAGTAACCGTCCACTTATCCGCACTATCGCGCAAGTATTGATCGTCTATTTATTGTGTTTAGGCACATTAAGCCTAGTGACCTATATCAATATTGGTATCGAATTAGTTTTGCCAGTACAACCGTTTATTCCTCAGTAATGGGCATGACGCTATCGGCGCACCTAGCCTATATAGCAAGACAAACAACATACGGATCCTCCTCTGATACATAGTTGCAGCGCATCTATGCCCGAGGAGCGCAATGATAAATCCATGAAATGTTATCTAAATTATTAGATAAGGATCTGATTTGAAAATCATTTATACAGACTCATTAGTCATTGGCGCAGGATTGGCAGGCCTCAGAGTCGCGATTGCCACCAAAGAGCGAGGCCTAGATACCTTAGTGCTATCGTTAATTCCCGCAAAACGTTCACATTCGGCCGCCGCACAGGGCGGAATGCAAGCCAGCCTAGGCAATACCGTTAAAGGCATGGGCGATAACGAAGACATTCACTTTCAAGACACAGTCAAAGGTTCTGACTGGGGCTGCGATCAAGATGTCGCACGCATGTTTGCCCACGTTGCACCGAAAGCGATCCGCGAACTCACCAACTGGGGCGTACCTTGGTCGAGAATATCTGCCGGCCCACGTGAAGTCATCATGAACGCACAAAGGGTAACGCTCAATGAGGCTGAAGAAGCTCACGGCCTGATCAATGCCCGCGATTTTGGTGGCACTAAAAAATGGCGTACTTGTTACACCGCCGACGGCACTGGCCACTCTTTACTGTACGCGGTCGATAACCAAGCTATCTCCATGGGCATTCCAGTACATGAACGGATTGAAGCCCTGTCGCTGATCCATGACGGTAAGCGTTGTCATGGAGTCATTGCCCGATGTTTAGTCACAGGTGAATTGCGCGCTTATGTCGCCAAATCCACCACCATCGCCACTGGCGGTTATGGCAAGATTTATGAAATATCGACCAATGCCACCATCTGCGAAGGCATAGGCCAAGCGTTAGCACTCGACACAGGTGTCGCCACCTTAGGCAATATGGAAGCGGTGCAGTTTCACCCCACCGCCATAGTGCCCGCGGGGATCCTCACCACTGAAGGATGTCGTGGTGATGGCGGTATTCTGCGTGATAAAGACGGTCATCGCTTTATGCCAGATTACGAGCCAGAGAAAAAAGAACTCGCTTCCCGCGATGTGGTTTCCCGCCGCATGACAGAGCACATGCGTAAAGGCAATGGAGTCGAAAGCCCTTACGGCCCGCATCTGTGGCTGGATATTACGCAGCTGGGCCGTGAGCATATCGAAACCAACCTGCGCGAAGTGAAAGAGATTTGTGATTATTTCCTCGGTATCGATCCGTGCAAAGATTGGATCCCCGTCAGGCCTACCCAGCATTATTCCATGGGCGGCGTGCGCACCAATGCCACAGGTGAGAGTCCACAACTCAAAGGACTGTTCAGTGTCGGAGAAGCGGCCTGTTGGGACATGCATGGTTTTAACCGTTTAGGCGGTAATTCGGTGGCAGAAACTGTGGTTGGCGGCATGATCATCGGCAAATATGTGGCTGATTTTTGTGAGAATAACGACTTAGAAATTGATACTGCGCTGACTCAAAAATTCATTGATAAATTGCAGCAAGAAATCGATGGACTGGTCGAAGGCAACGGCACAGAAAACCCCTTCCAAATAAAGAAAGAAATGCAACGCATCATGATGAACTACGTCGGGATCTTCCGTAATGGACCCGAGTTAGATAAAGCCATTAAAGGCTTGAAAGACTTACTGCTGCGGGCAAAAAATCTTGGCCTTAAATGTAAAAAACGTCACTCCAATCCTGAGTTAGTCGAAGCGCTGCGCGTCACCCGTATGTTGAAAGTAGCCCTAACCGTCGCCTGTGGTGCAGAGGCTCGCACTGAAAGCCGCGGCGCCCATTCACGAGAAGATTACCCACAACGCAACGATAAAGATTGGCTTAACCGCACGCTGGCAACTTGGCCAGATGCCGAGTCACTGGAACCTGTGCTGCGTTATGAAGCGTTAGATGTGATGAAAATGGAGCTACCACCGGGATACCGGGGCTACGGTAACGACAATACTATCGCCCATCCCGATACCGAAAAACGCGTACAAGAAATCAATCAAGTGCTCGCGAGCTTAGGTAATGACCCCGATAGAGACACACTGCAGCGAGCCCTGATGCCATACGAGCTGCCAAGCCACCTGCAGGCTCCTAATGAACGCCTCAGCGATACCTTAGCGATCACTCCAGCCCAACCGGTAGGAAACAAACCACTATGAGCCGTCAAATCAGCTTTAATATCTTTCGCTACGATCCGCAAGATGGCCAAGACAAGCCAAAGATGGAACGTTATCAGTTGACTGAAACACCGGGCATGACAGTGTTTATCGCCTTAAATCAACTACGTGAGCTACAAGACCCTTCACTGCAGTTCGACTTTGTCTGCCGCGCGGGCATCTGTGGCAGTTGCGCCATGGTGATCAATGGTTTCCCCACGCTTGCCTGTCGCACGTTAACGGCAAATTATCCTAATGGCGAAATCACCCTCATGCCGCTACCTGGCTTCGAGCTGATTGGCGACTTATCGGTGAACACGGGTAAATTTATGCGCGAATTAGCCGAACGCTTAAAACTCTGGCTGCATCCTAAACCCGATGATCAGGACATTCATCGCCTCGAAAATCCAATGGCACCTGAAGAAGCCGCGCGGATCTATGAGCTAGAACGCTGCGTCGAATGTGGCGTTTGCGTGTCGGCCTGCGCCACCAAACAAATGCGTGACACCTTTGTCGGTGCGGTTGGCATGATGAAAATTGCCCGCTTTGAAATGGATAGCAGAGACAGCCGCAGCGCGGATGATTTCTACCATGTGATTGGCAATCAAGACGGCGTGTTCGGCTGTATGACGCTACTCGGCTGCCAAGATAACTGCCCCAAAGATTTGCCACACATGCAGCAAATCGCTTACCTGCGCCGCAAAATGGCCGCAAGCATACTCTAGTTTTCCTTAACCTAAAGTCCCGCTGCATTAGCCTGTCTCTTCTACACAAATCCCTCGGTTTGCCCCGAGGGATTTTTTTGAACCATTTTTAATTAACCTGATCTGATCCTGACCTTTTGTTTCAGATACCACATGCCATGTTTTTAAGTGAACCATCACTCTGGGCACAGAGCATTTTTCAGCGCGCACAATTAGGGGATGTACGAAGGACCAAACGGCTTGTACAGTTGGCGGCTCAACTTGCAGCTCATACAGGACAATCTATCGTGCAATCTCTTTCATCCAGTGCAGACATTGAAGCCGCTTATCGCTTTGTC
>NZ_JAKKSJ010000050.1:0-29946 GCF_025653365.1 Shewanella sp. SW32
AAATCTTCAATATCTTCCCAGCCCTCACAGCCTGCGATAACTGCACACAGCGTTAAAAACACCACGTCAAACAAGGGATAAACGACCTTAGATGCTTGCCTTGGGTCTTCTAATTCTGAAAAGTGCTCTGCAAAAATATCGATGTTCATAAACTGGCTCCGCGTAAAAGCCAGTATCTGATCACAACGGAAGATCGCGGTCAATCAGTTATGTTAAAGTGCGCGTTAAATGTTCGTGATCTTGCCCTGGAAGACAACCCATATTAAGTTATTTGTTCGCTCAAGCGGTTCCCGAACATAAAATGGTCAGCGAAGGGGATGTTTGCCCCGTTTGCTCAATAAGAAGAAATGTTTGGATAGAAAAAGGACATAAAATATTCAGTTGCTATGCCGGGAGTGTATGGAATGAAAGGTGGTGTGGTAATCTCGTTGAATTAGAGGAGTTTACTGCCATTCCCCCTTGTGCTCCTACACCAGAGGATATCAGTATATTGACATCGTTAATCGATATGATCCGTCAAGCTCCTCAAGATGAAACACCCGGAAAATTAGAACAGCGCATCAAGAAAACTAAAATTATTCCTAACTATGAGAAATATAGTTTTCGCGGACAATTAATGGTATTGGCTGAATTGGGAATTATGCCAAATCCGTATGTAAAACCTTTATATGATGGATTCACCAATTTTACCGATATCTGTAGTGTGAAATACCCTGGAAGTACTCGATCGGATATTATGCTTCCTCTCGCGGGGTGGCGAGGCGAAAATAGTATAAATGAAACAAGGCTTCAAGCGTTATTGGGTAACATAATACGGTGAGATAAAGGTTACCAAGGTTATTATTGAGTAAGTATAAAAAAGCGTCCGGTTATGGACGCTTTAAAATCGCTGTTTTATCAATATTGACAAACACTGATAATATCAATCAACGGATAATTACTTAAGTTTTTTTGCCTTGCTCGGTGCTTGACCAACCTTCATTTTTACGCGGCGGCCCTGCATGTTTTTCTCAGCAGCAACTTGAGCGCCGACGTTGTCGGTTCTTTGTTGCTTTTTGGCAAAACTGCGGCGGGTTTGTAATTGCTTTAATAGCAATTCGCGGCTGCCAACTTCATAACCTGGCACAGTGACGCGGCGAATCTGTTGGCCAATCAATTTTTCGATATCGGCTAACGTGCGCTCTTCTTCGCGGCTCACAAATGAAATGGCTACGCCTGTTTTTCCTGCACGGCCTGTACGACCGATACGGTGTACATAATCTTCTGCGAGGAAAGGTAAGTCATAGTTGACTACGTATTCAAGGCTTGGGATATCCAGACCTCGGGCGGCGACTTCGGTGGCAACCAGCACCCGAACATCACCCGCTACAAACTCACGCAGTGCGCGGCGACGACTGCCTTGGCCTTTTTCACCGTGGACCACTTCAGATGGGATACCATCTAAGTTTAATTCTTTGACTAGCGTATCGGCGGCTTCACGGGTCGCAGTAAATACCAATACCTGTTGCCAGTTTTTCTTGCCGATAAGCTCAGAAAGCAGTTCGCGTTTACGGCGTTGTTCAACCGGATAAACTACTTGGCTAACGGTGTCGGCGGTAGTGTTTTGTTTATCAACGCTGATCACTTGCGGTTTAACCATCATGTCGTTGGCGAGTTTTTTCACCGCACTTGAGAAAGTGGCCGAGAATAACAAGTTTTGACGTTTCTTATTTACCGCTTGAAGGATTTTTTGGATATCGGCGCTAAAGCCCATGTCGAGCATGCGATCGGCTTCGTCTAGCACTAAAAAGTCGACGTTCGACAGGCTTAAGTTACAGGCGGTAAGGTGCTCAAGTAAGCGACCTGGGGTGGCAACAATCACATCGGCGCCGCGTTTCAGCTTTTGCGCTTGAGTCTCAATCTTTACGCCGCCGTAAATGGTTAAGACGCTGAAGTTTAAGTACTTGCAGTAAGCTGTAACGTTGTCAGCCACTTGAGCTGCAAGCTCACGGGTTGGCGTAAGGATTAATACGCGGGCATTCGATTTTAGCGTTTCGCTTGGCTTTTCAACCATCTTTTGCAGGATCGGCAGCGCGAAAGCGGCGGTTTTACCCGTACCGGTTTGGGCACTGGCTAAGACATCTTGGCCGCGGCGGATAGCAGGTATCGCTTGCTGCTGAATAGGCGTCATTTGTTGATAACCGCAATCTGAGATAGCGCGCAAAATCTCGGGGGAAAAACTAAAAGATTCAAATCTCATTTTGGATTCCTATCGTTCACTTATTCAAACATTCAAGCGCCACTAGCCTCTTTATCACTCGTCTAAAGGAGAGAGGTGTACCGGCTGGCTCATTCTTCCACACAGATTTTATAAGAAAAATGGCGGGCGCGGAGTATAGCAAAAATTTCGGTTAAAACCTGTACTTTTTAGTGTTTTGGCATTTTATCTGCATCATTTCATCAGGAGGGGATAAAAGGCTTGGTACTGGTTCAGGTGGGCTAGGTCTTATTGATCTATACAAGGGTTGAGTAAAATATGGACTCAACAATACGGATTAAAGCTCGCTATATTAGAAAATACCGCAACCTAGGCTGCGGTATTTTGGATCTTGTATTTATGTTTAACCGAAGGTGCGCCTCAGGCCGAGGGCTTTTTCGGCATTGTGTTTAAGAAGATGGGCTGCATCACCAATTAGATGGGTTGCGGCTAAGTTCTCGGCGCTGGCATGGGTGATGGAGTGAATATTACTGGCGATCTCATTGACCACTTGACGCTGTTGATCGGCTGCCACTGCATTTTGTTGGGCAAAGGTGTGGATATCACTCACTTCTTGGTAAATGGTGTTTACATTGTCGGCGGACAGTTGAATATCGCTGGCACAACGCTCCGCATGTTGACGGCTTTGTTCCATTTCTTTGGCCCATGCGTTGAGCATAGTGAACATCTTATCGACACTCTTAGAAATACTGTTGGTCGATAGCTGGGTTCTGCTCGATAGGGCGCGAACCTCATCGGCGACCACGGCAAACCCACGGCCTTGTTCACCCGCACGGGCAGCTTCAATCGCGGCATTGAGGGCGAGGAGATTCGTTTGCTCGGCAATAGAGTCAATTTCGCCCATCGCATTAGCGACTTGCTCGGCTTCTTTATTTAATTGATGGGCATTGTTGGTTGCATCGGCAACAGACTTTGCCAGTTGCTCCATTTTTTGAGTGTTGGCCTTCATGTTGGCACTGCTTTTAAGGCAAAGATCATAGGCGGTATTGATGCTGGTGGACGTGAGATGGGTATTCTGCGCCACTTCTGTGATGGTTGAACTCATTTCTTCCATCGCGCCAGAGAGCTGTTCTAGCTGACTTTTCTCTTGATCTAGGCTGACATAGGTTTGTTCGGTCGCGACCACTAATTGATCGGCAATTGCATGTAATTGATTGGCTTGATCTTGGGTGCGCCCAAGTACGCCATTCATTTTAGCCTGCAGCATGATGAGCTGGAAATCGAGGATAGAAGAGGTATCGGCACCCGAGTAAATATAACGACTGATAGAGTCATATTTGGTTTGCATTTCAATCAGTTTAGCGGGAATACGAAAGGCCTCATCGTAGAAAATGGCGAGGTTTAAGCTCATCAGAATCGCCCCTGCGATAATCACGCCCCAGCCCCAAAAGTAGCCAGCGATCAGTAAACCTGTGGAGGCTACAACCGCAGATACGATACGTTTTTGCATTAAACTTAAGGGTTTAGGAATGGATTTGTCCAATTTGAGTCTTTGGTAAATCTCATTAGCTTTCGTGACGTAGGCGGCTTGAGGCTGAATGCGCACTGATTGGTAACCGATAATAGTGCCGTTTTCAAACAAGGGCGAAACAAAGGCATCAACCCAATAGAAGCCACCATTCTTACAGCGGTTCTTGACTATGCCGCGCCAAGATTGGCCTGACTTAAGTTTTTCCCACATTTCTTTAAAGGCTGCACTCGGCATATCCGGATGGCGCACCATATTATGGGCACTGCCAATTAATTCTTGATCGCTATAGCCTGAGACTTCGGCAAAACGGGCATTAACGTAAGTGATGATACCGCGAGTATCAGTGGTGGAAATGAGTTCATCTTGTGGTGTTAAGCGGATTTCTTGATCTGATCTCTGTGTATTAACTATTTTATTCGCTGAGGCGTTACTCTGGCTCATTTAGTGTGTCCATTCAGGGCCGATGTGGTTCATTAGGGTTCAGGACGCGGTGTTAGGCGCGAATTTTCTTGTGCTGACTCTCATCGGAGTAAGCTTGTTATGTGATAAGAGTATCATTTTTGTGTGGGTATAGGAGAGCGGTTTCTCATGGCTGACTAGTGAAAATCAATCGTTCGTCGTATTTATAAGCTATTGCAATATATAAAGTTTTTAAGTAGTGAGAATATGATGTTAAACGAGCGTTTATCCTGTTAAATCGTTAATTCTAGTATTTTGTATAGGGTTATTCTTTTATGTCTTGAGTGGGTATTTGTCATTCATCTTAAATATAAATTATGTTCGATGATATTGGACTAATGTTGTTGATTCGGCTTGATATCGCAGTATTCATGGAGCGCTTTATTGGCCTTAGTCTATTCTTTAATGGGCAACAAAAGATGGCTTATTTCTCCTTGCTTCAGCGGTGTATCTTGATTTTGCTCTTCTACTTCATTAGCTCACAGCGGGAATGCTACATAAGAGGAACTTCCCATGGCGATATCACTTAGGCGTGGTGTAACTAAATTAGCCACAGCGTCCTTGGGAACAGCGGCGGCACTGCCACATTGGCGACGTTTGATCTTTGAACGTTTATTTGGCTTTCTAGCGATTCTCTGCGTGCCTGTATATATCACTAGTGTGTATTTATGCATCATCGCTGATCTCTGGTTTATGGTGGTATTTGATACGCTGGCTTATCTGTTTTTACTGCTTTTACTGTATTTTCCTAAGCTTGCTGATAGTACGCGTTTTGGCTGTGGCTGCTTGCTGGGTTTTGCTATCGGCATCGGTTTTTTAATTGCGATTGGCCCTTCGGGAGCTGGTTTTTTCTGGTTATTTATTTTCCCGCCGTTAGTCGGTATTTTTTTAGGCAATCGAGCCAGCTTATATGCCCAGTGTTTGAATGGGCTAAGTTTGGTATTGATTGGTTTTGCCTATCATTTTAATTGGCTCAATTGGCCTGAAACCCAAGGTTATAGTGTCGGTATTTGGGCGGTTGTCGTGGTCAATTTTATCGTGACCAATGCTATGTTGACGTTAACCATCACTTATTTATTAGGTAAGTTGGCTGACGCACTCGATTCAACCTTAGCATCACGCCAAGCTACCGTATTAGGCTTAGCTAAACTCGCCGAATACAGAGATAACGAAACGGGCGCGCATTTGCTACGTATGCGGCAGTATTCGAAAATGCTTGCGTCGCAGCGACTACTGGCCGCCAATCCTCCTGCAGAATTGAACGAAAATTATATTCAAGACATTAGTTTGTCGGCCATTTTGCACGATATAGGTAAAGTCGGTATTGCCGATGCGATTTTGCTTAAACCGGGTAAATTAACGCCGCAGGAGTTTGAGCAAATTAAAGCTCATCCTGTGATCGGGGGACAAGTGCTACGCAGTTTGTTGGAATATGCGCCCCAATGTACTTTTATTCAGATGGGCCGCGATATTGCCTCGGGTCACCATGAAAAGTGGGATGGTAGTGGTTATCCCCTTGGTTTGAAAGGTGAAGATATTCCGCTTTCGGCGAGGATAGTGGCCCTAGTTGATGTTTATGACGCGCTGACTTCTCCCCGATGTTATAAGCGGCCCTTTAGCCACCAAGAGGCTATCGACTTAATTATTGAAGGCAAAGGTCAGCATTTCGACCCTGAATTAGTCGATTGTTTTATTGAAATTCATCAGGACTTTGAAGTGTTGTCTAAAGCATCGCTGGATGATGCTTACCAGCCGATGGCACAACCTACTATGGTTTAGCGACTCATGTTTTTAAATCGTGTTTTGAAATCATGGTTTTGAAATAAGACGTGGGTTTTAAAACACACAGATAGCGCTAAAAAAACGCCCAATGCTAATTGCCTTGGGCGTTCTATTTTATAGTGTGTAAGTGACTAATATAACGACTTAAATCGCTACTTATCAGCGGAGTGCTAAATTGCTTTAGTCACTTGAGTTAACCAAGCCAATTCATCACCCGACATTAACGGAGAAAGTGTATTGAAGACTTGCTGATGATAAGCATTAAACCAGTCTATTTCCCCTTGCGTTAACAGGCTCTTATCAATAAGGCGCGCATCCATAGGGATCATCGTCAGTGCATCGAACTCATACATTTCACGCTCAGCCCCTTTAAGTGCTTCACAGTGCTGAACGACGACGAGGTTTTCTAAGCGAATACCGAAATCGTCGGCGCGGTAGTAACCCGGCTCGTTGGAAAGCACCATGCCTGGCATCAGGGCAATAGCGTTAACATTCTTGCCTATGCGCTGTGGACCTTCGTGCACACTTAAAAAGTGGCCCACACCATGGCCTGTGCCGTGGTCGTAATCAAAGCCATGTTGCCATAGATATTGGCGGGCGAAGGCGTCGAGCTGCTGGCCTGAAGTGCCTTTCGGGAAGCGTGCTTGGTCTAGCGCGATATGACCTTTTAGCACCAGCGTGACCATTTTTTTATGCTCATCGGTCACTTCACCTATCGCAATGGTACGGGTCACATCTGTCGTGCCGTCAATATACTGAGCGCCAGAATCCACTAAGTAGATGCTGTCCATTGTCATCATGGCTGGTGTGCCATTGTTGTGATTGTAATGGCACATAGCGGCATTAGGACCGGCAGCTGAAATCGTGTCGAAACTTGGCTCGCGGTAACGCTCATCTTCTAGGCGAAAGCTTTCCAATTTATCCGCAAGGGTGGCTTCATCGTGCATGCGATTGGCCGCCACTTCGGCATCGAGCCATGCAAGGAATCGACTCACTGCGACGCCATCGCGGACATGACAGGCACGCATGCCGGCCAGTTCTGCGGCGTTTTTCTGCGCTTTAGGTAAAGCGACAGGATCGATTCCAGCTATCAATTTTGCTCCTGCCTCACGGGCAATGTTTTGTGCCCAAGCGTTTGCAGAATTCGGATCGGCCAGTAGTTTTACATCCTGCATGCTGGCGAGTGTATCGGCAAGAGATGCCTCGCCCTTAAAGCTTACGCCAGCGCCAACATGCTCCTCAATGCCCTCTGGGAGTTTGCTTAAATCGGTGAAGAGATGCATATCGCCATTGGCGTGGAGCAGAGCACTGCCGAGTACAACGGGTAGTCGCGGTACATCATTGCCGCGAATGTTGAGTAGCCAGCAGAAAGAATCTAAGGCGGCGATTAAGGCAACATCACCACCGGCTTTTTTTACTAAGGCACCAATTTCAATGCGTTTTTGCAGGCTGGTTTTACCAGCACTCTCGTTGCTAAACAAAGTGATAGGCGCGTTCGACTGTGCTGGCCGATTCTGCCAATGCAAATCGATAGGGTTTTGTTCAACTGCAACTAATTCGATTTGGGATTTATTTAAGGTTGCTTTGGCATTTTCATTCCAAGCTAAGGTGTGTAAGCGCGCATCGAAACCAACGCGAGACCCTGCTGGTAGCGTGTCACATAACCACTCAATTTGTGGTGTATCGGTTAGGCTTTCATAACTGAAAAGTGTGGCATCGACTTGCAAACGAACTTGAACCGTATAGCGGCCATCGGTAAATATTGCGGCTTTATCTTTCAATACGATAGCCATACCCGCCGAACCGGTAAAGTTGGTTGCCCAGTACAAACGTTCGTTATGTGCTGGCACATATTCGCCCAGATATTCGTCGGCACGGGGAATAATAAAAGCATCGAGATTAGCAGATGTTAATTCGTTACGAATAGCACCGAGACGGTTAGCGATTGATTGTGACATATGGGCTCCAATAGAGACTGGCATGCTATGCGAGTCGGTAGGCGAAGATCGACTAAGGATGAGTAGGTTTATGTTGATTTGAGTTTTAACCGGCTCGGATTATCGCAAGTCTAGCGCGCTAGATGCAAGGGTAGCGAATAAAGGATTTTGTATACAATCGTGAATTTGTGCAGGTAAGACGCTTGAGGTTATGGGGTTTGTTGTTAATTTATTTATGTGATTTTGAGCATGAAAAGTGAATTAAATAAAAGGTTGGTCATGTTTTAATTAGGACTTGTTCCTTACAAATTAGCAACTTAAGTTTTATTCAATCGCTAACATTTGGACCCTATGCTAACATTTGCCATCTCTACTCGGGGTCAGAGTGGGGCACATGTATCAGTGGAGTAAGCGATGCAAATACTAACAATAGATGTGGGCGGTACCAAAGCCCTGTTCGAACTTCAGCTCGCGGGGCATACAGAACAATATAAAATCCCCACAGGTGAAGGTTTTAAAATTGAAGAGTTAAATAATCAAATTGCGGCGTTTGAACGTGATTATGATTTACAGCATTACCAACTAGCGATTGCCGTACCTGGACTGGTACAAAATAATCGTTTGGTTTCTTGTAAATCTTTACCCGGACTCAATGGATTGAGCTTCGATACAGTCAAAACCCAGGGTGAGCTTAAGTTTATCTGCAACGATATCGATGCGGGTATGCAAGCGACTTGTGATGCCAAATATGCCTGTGAGTTATTGGTCATGTGCGGCACTGGGATCGGTATGTCTATTGCTTTTAATGGACAAGTCTTTACGGGAGCGACGGGCGTGGCGGGGGAGTTGGGGCCTTGTCGCGTGATGACAGAATCTGGTGAGTTTAGTTTAGAGCAACTGGCCAGTGGCGATTCAGTGCGCAGCCGCAAAATCTCCACTCAGGATGATTTATATCGCGCGGGCAGTTATCTCGGCATGGGATTAGCGTGGGCGGTTAATTTATTTAATCCCAATCGAATTTGGCTTGCTGGCGGTATGATGAATAGCGCTCCTTACTACAAAGGCTGCCTCGAAAGCTTAAAGCAAATGGCATTGAGCGCGCCCTTAGCTGAGATGAAAATCAATCGTGTCGATGATATGGAAACCTTGGTTTGCCGCGGTTTATCAGTGATGCTCGCAAGGGACTATCCTCGTGCATAAGGATCATAAATAACCCCGTGCATAAGGATCATCATGTTGCTCGACAATGGTTTGCGCCATGAATGTTTAGTGATTGAGGTTTAGCAGCATAAGCGACGTAAATTGTGAAATATAAAGCAGGACTTATGATGCCTTTGGCATATCGAGTCCTGTTTTTTTATTTTTAAAGTATTCAGATAATCCTCATTACCCAAAGTAAATATTAGCGATAGTTTAATTTGCATAATTCCTTTATTATCAGATGTCTATTTCTATTTACGATTTTAGCCAATAACACAGTTGATAATATTTTGTTGCAATTTTATTGCGCTTACGCTTATGCTGATATTTGCAATGACAACGTTGTCATTGTGTGTAAAAGGCAAACCAGTTGAAAAACTGGGACGCAAAGCCTCCGGTCTAAGGGTTCGTCTGTACCTATGATAGCGGGGATACCACAGGTTTTTCTTCGTGCAGTTGTCAGTTGTTTTGCATGGTTTTAAGAGAGTGCTGTTTCCTGTCTACGCTTTGTTTGCCTTATTGATTCATATAAAAATTCAATAGGGATATCTCATGTTCAAGACTCAAATTTCAACATCAGCCTTGCTAGTGGCATCAGCGCTGGCATCTACCATCAGTGCCAGCGTTTTTGCAGCGGCGCCCGGTAAACCGACTTTAGGTTGGGGCGAAACTAAGTTCGCTATTATTGAAGTGAATCAAGCGGCTACCGCTTATAATCAATTGGTTACGGTGAAAGATGCCGCCGATGTCTCCGTCAGTTGGAACCTTTGGAGTGGCGATGTGGGCAATAGAGCCCAAGTGTTGCTCAACGGCAGTGTAGTTTGGGAAGGCCCATCTGGCGCGTCGGGAACCGCTAACTTTAAGGTGAACAAGGGCGGCCGTTATCAGATGCAAGTACAACTGTGTAACAGCGATGGTTGTACGACGAGTGATGCTAAACAAATCCTCGTGGCTGATACCGACGGCAGCCATTTAGTACCACTCAATGCTCCCCTAAAAGAAAACAACCGTCCCTATGCGAATAAATCAGGCAAAGTGGTGGGAGGTTACTTTGTCGAATGGGGCGTATACGGCCGTAAATTTCCGGTCGATAAGATACCTGCGCAAAACTTAACCCATATTTTATATGGCTTTACCCCAATTTGTGGTGGTAATGGCATCAATGATAGCTTGAAAGAAATCGAAGGCAGTTTCGAAGCGTTGCAACGTGCCTGTAGTGGTCGTGGTGATTTTAAAGTTGCGATTCACGATCCTTGGGCGGCGATTCAAATACCGCAGGCGGGAGTCAGTGAGCATTCAGATCCTTACAAAGGTAACTTCGGTCAATTGATGGCACTTAAGCAAGCACATCCAGATTTGAAGATTTTACCTTCGGTCGGTGGTTGGACCCTCTCGGATCCCTTCTTTTTCTTCGGTGATAAAACCAAGCGCGATATCTTTGTCGCTTCGGTGAAAGAGTTTCTACAGACATGGAAATTCTTCGATGGCGTAGATATCGACTGGGAATTTCCAGGGGGGAATGGCGCTAACCCAAATTTAGGTAATGCCAATGACGGTGAAACCTATGTGACTCTGATGCGTGAACTGCGGGCAATGCTTGATGAACTAAGCGCCGAAACGGGTCGTACCTATGAGCTGACCTCTGCTATTAGCGCAGGTGACGATAAAATTCAAAAAGTCGATTATCAGGCTGCTCAGCAGTACATGGATTACATCTTCTTGATGAGTTACGACTTTAATGGTGGTTGGACTAATACTGAACTCGGCCATCAAACCAATCTGCATGAAGCGAGTTGGGATCCCAATACCCGTTACACCACAGCTAATGGCGTTAATGCGCTGTTAGGCCAAGGTGTGACCCCAGGGAAAATTGTGGTCGGTGCCGCTATGTATGGCCGCGGCTGGACAGGTGTGAATGGCTACAGTGGTAATAATCCTTTTACAGGGACGGCAACGGGCAAAGTGAAAGGTACTTGGGAAGCTGGTGTGGTAGATTATCGTCAGATAGCGAATGACTACATGGGAAGCGGTTGGACTTACAGTTACGACGAAACAGCTGAAGCGCCATCTTTGTTCAAGGCATCTACTGGCGATTTAATCACTTTCGATGATGCTCGTTCAGTTAAAGCCAAGGGGCAATATGTGCTTTCTAATCAACTTGGTGGGCTTTTTGCGTGGGAGCTTGATGCCGATAATGGTGACATTCTGAATGCCATGCACGAAGGTTTAGGTCATGGTGAAGGCACCACTCCGCCAGTGAATAAAGCGCCCATTGCCAATGCTGGCGCGGATGTGAATGTCACCGGTCCCGCCGATGTGACGCTCAATGGTAGCGGTTCGCGCGATCCTGAGAATAGCGCGCTGACGTATCTTTGGACGCAAGTGTCTGGCCCAACAATTGCCATCGCAAATGCGGATATGGCGAATGCGACTATTCAACTGGGAGCAACCCAAACCGATGTCGCCTATGGTTTTAGCCTTAAAGTCACCGATCCTGAAGGGTTATCTGCCACAGATTCAGTGACAGTAACCAACAAGGCTGATACGCCTAATCAAGCACCTGTAGTGACTCTGGCTCCGACTACGACAGTTGAAGCGGGTAAAACCGTCAGTATAGTAGCGAGTGCCTCCGATGCAGATGGTGATGCCTTAACCTACGCTTGGACTGTGCCCGCAGGCGTGTCGGCAATCGGGCAAAATAGTGCCACGTTAGTGGTTACTGGCCCCAATGTTACCGAAGCGACCCGCTATGGTTTGAGTGTGCTGGTTTCCGATGGTGCCTTAGATGCGAGCGCATCGACTAATCTGACCGTGACGCCAAAAGTGGTCGGCGGTGGATGCGATGCAACCGATCCCAATGCCGGTAACTACCCTGCTTGGCAAACCAGTGTGGTATACAACACTGGTAATACTGTGAGTCATAGTCAGTTGGTATGGAAAGCAAAGTATTGGACTCAGGGCAATACGCCATCTCGCACCGCAGACCAATGGCAGCTACTCAGCCAAGTTGATCTCGGTTGGGATGCGGGTGTGGTGTATAACGGCGGTCAAACTACTCGCTATAACGGTCGTGTTTGGAAGGCGAGTTACTGGACTAAAGGTGATGTACCGGGTGTTGCAGCAGTATGGGTTGATATTGGCGCGGCAACCTGCCAGTAATTATCCAAAATTTTGATATTATTGGTTAAAAAATAAAGCCCTGCGAAGTTTCAGGGCTTTTTTCTTTATTAAGCGTTAGGTTTTTTTATGAATACAGCCGAATGCGTTAAGACAGACTCATTGAAGACTGATTTAATCAATCTTAAGCAGTTCTACATCAAAAATTAACACAGAACCACCACCAATCTTGCCCGTGCTACGGTTACCGTAGGCGAGTTCACTGGGAATAAAAAACCGCATTTTATCGCCAACAACCATAAGCTGTACGCCCTCGGTCCAACCTTTAATCACCCGATTAAGTGGAAATGCGATGGGTTCGCCGCGATCAACCGAACTGTCAAACACAGTACCGTCAATCAAAGTGCCATGATAATGGACTGTCACTGTATCGCTGGCTTTAGGATGAACTGTGCCATCGCCCTGAGTTAATACTTGATATTGCAAACCTGAAGCTGTGGTAATCACACCTTCTTTGGTTTTGTTTTGTGTTAAAAACTCATTGCCTAAACGGATATTTTCTTGGGCGGCTTTTTGGCCGTTCATCGAGGTAAAGAAGTAAAAAATCACCCCAGCAATCACCACAACGGCAAGTAACATTTTCATATAAAGAGCACCTTAGTTAATTTTTGCCATATTATCAGTTTTTTAGCATCAGATGCTATCGGCACTCGCGTGTGCGTTGAGCTGGATATCTGGTGCTACCAGTTCAAACCGTTAAAAACTCCCTCAAGACTTTATCCTGCTTTAGAGATCGCTTAATCTGTGGGCTTAAGACTCAATAAAAATTCAATAAAAACAAATAAGAACTAGGGCGTGTTGACGTTTTAGTTCAGATAATAAACAAGGAAAGTCTATGTTAAACAAAGCGGCAAAACCTCTGGTCAAACTCGTCGACCGATATCTACCCGATCCTTATATTTTCGTGCTTTTACTTACCTTAGCCGTATTAATTGCTGCTGTGGTTGCCGAACATAAAACCCCGCTGGAAGTCATCAATTATTGGGGTGATGGCTTTTGGACGCTGTTAAGTTTTTCGATGCAGATGCTGTTAGTGCTGGTGGCAGGATTTATGTTGGCAAGCTCCCCGCCGATTAAAAAGTTGCTCGATGCCATTGCTGGATTGGCTAAGTCGGCACCACAAGCCATTATTTTAGTGACTTTGGTGTCACTGGCCGCCAGTTGGATTAACTGGGGTTTTGGGCTAGTGGTGGGCGCGTTATTTGCCAAAGCCTTAGCTCGCAAAGTAAAAGTGGATTATCGGCTGCTGGTCGCCAGCGCCTATTCCGGCTTTGTGGTTTGGCATGGTGGGCTTGCGGGTTCGATCCCATTAACCATAGCGACGGTGGGGCATTTCTCTGAATCGCAAATCGGTATCATCCCCACCAGTGACACCATTTTCGCGAGTTATAATTTATTGTTAGTGGCAATTCTGTTTGTGGTCATGCCCTTAGTGAATCGCTTTATGTTGCCTGAAGATAAGGACAGTGTTTATGTTGACCCAAGCGCCCTTGATGACAAAGACGCCGAACTTGATTCTTCGGCGTTAGAGCTTAACCCTGCAAATATGAGCGAGCGTCAGCCTGAAAGCCGTCCTGCGGATAAGTTAGAAAATAGTCGTTTACTCGGCTGGAGCGTCGGTGGCGCTGGGCTTGTATATTTAGGTTATTACTTTTGGGTGCAGGGCGGCAGCTTAAACCTCAATTTAGTGAACTTCTTATTTTTATTCCTCGCCATACTGTTACATCAAACACCACGCAGTTTATTAACCAGTTTGAATGAGGCCATTAAGGGCGGCGCAGGTATTGTTATCCAATTTCCCTTTTATGCGGGCATTATGGCTGTGATGGTGCAATCGGGTTTAGCCCAAAGTATTTCGGAAGGTTTTGTGGCCATCGCTAGCGCCGAGAGCCTGCCATTTTGGAGCTTTATCAGTGCAGGAATTGTGAATATTTTTGTGCCATCGGGAGGTGGCCAATGGGCGGTGCAGGCACCGATTATGCTACCCGCCGCACAGGCTTTAGGTGCAGATGTCGCTCGGGTCGCAATGGCCGTTGCTTGGGGAGATGCGTGGACTAATTTGATTCAACCTTTCTGGGCACTGCCCGTGCTGGCGATTGCAGGCTTAAAAGCGCGGGATATTATGGGCTTTTGTTTAATGCAATTGATGATCACTGGCGTGATTATCAGTATCGCGTTGAGCTGGTTTTAAAGATAATAAACAGTGCAAAATTAAACAGGGTAATTCAATGATTACCCTGTTTTTTAGTTAAGGTTTCAATGCTATTAATCGCTTGAACCATTTACTTTTTTTGTTGCTTCATCAGCGGTGATTTGACCAAATAGAGCTGACATCATATAGCTAATACGATTCGCAGCATTACCAAACTTACTCGGGTTCGCAGTATAGGGTACTTGAAACTTAACACTGCCAACTCTTTGGCCATTCTGAAATGCGTTAATTTCAGCGCTTTTTAAATATAATGCCAAGTCCCAAGTCCAATTACCTTCATATTCTAATGTGAGTTTATTTAAATCATGTTTAGAACCATCAGGCTGCACTGTGTAGGTGTAATTATTTGCTTTTAGCCATGTCTCCATTGTTTCTTGGAAGCCGTCACGTGTTTCTTTATCCTTAATAATGACTATTTCTACATTCTTAGTATTTGTTTCTATTGGTTTTGCTGTATAGCGAGGTGCGGCACAACCCGATAGTATTGCAACACCCAAAACTGCAACTAAAAATTTTTTCATAATTTAACCTTTTGTTTTTATATTAAAATAAGTTAAAGCGTTTTAGTGACAAACTTTTGATTTTCATAGAATCCATTGCTTGCTAGATAAACATATCTACGGCGCCAGTTTTTATGCCATAACCCAGCACGGCTAAGTTGGCGACAACGGTGAGCCAAAAGACGTTTCTAAATGAGGCTTTAATGGACTTGTGTCTTAACAGGTTTTGGGCAAATAGAGCGCCTGGCCAACCGCCCATGAGGGCGAGCAGATGTAATGTGCTTTCTTTAGTTCGCCATTTGTTACGTTTAGCGGCGGATTTATCGATGGCATAGGCGATAAAGGTGAGCAGGCTCAGTGTGAGGTACATGCCCGCAATCCCGACTGGCAGCATATGTTGCTGCGCTGCGCCGATTAAGCCAGCAAGAAAAATCACTACCAATAACAGCGGCATAAGGCTTGAGCCTGAAGCGGCTGTATTGGATTTTTGAGTGCGGCTACTTTGGGCGCGATTGTTCTGTGTGCGACTGTTCTGAGCGCGACCGCTTTGTGCTCGACTCTTTTGCGAGCGATTGGTTTGAGGTGAAGCGCTGTTGCCCGTTTTGGCAGGTTTTTTGTTTGTCATTATCTGGTATCAATCTCGTGTCAGTGTTTTTAAGCTTGCTTGTGTTCTTGTTATGCCGTGTATTTTTTAAATGCGAGGTGGCGCCACAGTTTCTCTAGCGGCCCTTGCTTGAAATAGTGTAAGTACAGGCTGGCTAACAGTAATTGCACTACTGAATAAACCAGCGCCATGGCCATGTATCCCCATCTATCTAAGCTCAATAGCAATTCGGGAGCTAAGTGTCTAAACACTAACACGCCAACGATGGATTGCAGAATATAGAGACTAAACGCGAGTTTGCCAACATTTTGCAGCGGAGTCAGTATATTAGGATTATTCTGGCAAACTTTAACTATAATATGGATGTAAATCAGCGCCATAGGAATAGCACTTAGCATGATTAACACATCTGAAAACGCAACGAGAATGGTATTTTTCGTTAAACCTAAGATGGTATCAAGCAGTGATAGCGTTACGCTTGCTAGCACTAACTTCACCAGTACCGATTTGCTAAAACCTTGCTCAAAAATCCCCTGTTGATACAAAGCCATACCGAGCAACATCAAGCCAGCCGTAAACCACATTATGGTAAAAGGGATCACCAGTGCCATATAGCCAACTTGCATCAAATGCAGTAACAGTTGGTCGGCATAGCCTGAGGTCCATGCACTGTATTGCTCTGCAAATAGACTCGATTCTCGAGTGAAAGGTTCATCGCTGCCCGTAAGGCTAACCAGCGTGATGATAACTAAGGCGCTTAAAATAAAAATATTCGCTTTGCGCTTAAGGGCTTCAACACTTAAATCTTTGTAACACAAAGCTAAAAATCCGCTGATGCCATAGGTGAATAAAATATCACCTGACCAAATAAAAATGCCGTGGAGTAGGCCAAATACAATTAACCATTTTAAACGTGATCGCAGTAGGGAATAAGCTTCTAGGCCTTTGGCGCTAAATCGCTGATATTGAATAAAAAGCCCGACACCAAACAAGATGGAAAACAGACTGATAAAGCGTGCCTCGATGAAAAAGTTACTGAACACTTTGATAATGTGATCCGACAGCGGCTGTGTTTCATGGGGCGCATAGCCAAAAAAAGTAATGCCCATAAAATAGATATTCATAAAAAATATCCCCAACACAGCTAAGCCGCGAATAGCATCGAGGTTGGCATTACGCTGTGCGGGTATCGTCATTATAACTGGCTGTGTGGAGTCTGATCTTGACCAAGGGTCTTTAGGTAAGTTTTCTGGCACGTTAGCTGAGTTCCTTTCGCTAGTAGACATGTTTCACTTTTCACTGGGATTTGGGAGGGCTAGCCTAGCAGGCGCTAGCCTCCAATAAAATACAGCCAACACAAAAAGTAAAATAGAGGAAAGGTAGAAAGTGAAATAGCGCCAACGTAAAAAGTGAAATACAAAAAAGCAGAAACGGATTGAGAAGACTGTCGAACCATTACTCGCCGATATCTTCGTTCCAGAGTGTGGGATTACTGGCGATAAAGTCCTGCATCAATTGTTTGCACTCAGCATTATCGACCACAGTGACATCCACACCGCGGGATTTTACATAGGCCTCAGGCCCTTGGAAGGTAGCGTTTTCACCGACGATGACTTTAGGTATACCATAAAGTAATACTGCGCCGCTGCACATATCGCAGGGCGATAGGGTGGAATACAAGGTCGCCCTTTGGTACTCGGCGGCGCTAAATCGGCCGGCATTTTCGAGACAATCCATTTCGGCATGCAGTACTGAACTGCCTTTTTGTACCCGTTTATTGTGGCCGCGCCCGACGATTTTGCCATCGATCACTAATACCGAACCAATGGGGATGCCGCCCTCGGCGAGTCCTTGCTTAGCTTCTTCAATGGCTGCCGCTAAAAATTCATCCATCTTGATATCCTTAAAATATGAACCCTGAGTATTGCACTCAGCATAGCACTCGTTTGGGAGACAATCTAAATGGTTTTGATTTGTTGCTTCAATAAGTCCCTCAGGCTATCGAGAATTGGCAGCGAAGCCATTTCTGGCCGATAAATCAGGCAGATATCGGCGGAGATGGTTTGTTTTAACTTAATAAACTTTACCCTAGGCCAAGGTTGTGAAGCATAACTTTGCGGCACTATGGATACCCTGTTATCGGCAGCGATGATGGCCATCAAGCTATTGGGCTCGACCATTTCCTGTACTAATTGCGGCATAAATCCTGCGGCCTGACAGCTGGCGATAATCAAATCGCTAGAGGCGGAATTGGCACGGCTGAGTAAGGTAAAAGGCTCATCTTTGAGTTCACTCAAGTCGATGCTTTTACGTCTGGCTAAGGGATGCTTACTTGCCAGTGCTAACACCATAGGTTCGCTGGTGATGGTTTCGGCGAGAAGGTGCGGCAAATTTAAGGTGTCGGCGTAGCGCACTAGGCCAAAATCGATTTCTTGATGTGCTAAGGCGACTTTTTGAGTTTCAGGTGATAATTCTTGAAATATCAGCTCATTATCAGGGCATTGCTTGCGAAAGCTTTTCAGTATGTCACCAAATCCCATCCAAAACAGCGAGCTCATGATGCCAATCCGAATATGGTTTCTATCGAGTCGCCCAAGCTGAGCCACTTGTTCCAATGAGGTATTCACCAGCTCGAATATTTGTTCGCACTTCTCTCTTAACAATTGGCCATAGGGCGTGAGTTCGACCTGACGAGTGCTGCGGGTGAACAGCTCAACGCCAAGGAGCGATTCTAACTCTTTGATTTGTGCGCTCAGCGGAGATTTCGATAAATGCAGTTGCTCGGCGGCAGCGGTAAAGTTTTTCACTTCAGCCACTCGATGGAAATACCGCAGCATCTTCAAGGTGACGAGTTCAGGTGCGTTTATCTTGCTCATCTTAGGCTCACCATTTTCTAGTTATTGTCATTTTTATCAGCACAATAGTGCGATTAATCGCGATTATTTGCAACCTTAAGCCCGCTTATACTGAGGGTCGCTTACTCTTTCATTCCCTTGCTATGAGGTACCTTGTATGAGCCATGATCCCGTTATTAATGCCCTTGCGACGATTCGTGCCCGTAAACCGAATTTCTCTCCCCGCGCTGCTATGATTTTGGGCTCAGGGCTTGGCGCGTTTGCCGATAATTTAGATAATAAAGTGGTGATCCCCTATGAAGTTTCCTGTGAGTACCGTCGTCGGTCACTCGGGAGAGCTCGTGCTCGGCAGCTTACATGGCATCGATATAGTGTGCATGAAAGGCCGCGGGCATTTTTACGAGCATCAAAGCATGAAGGTGATGACGACGCCTGTGCGTACTTTCAAACGTTTAGGGTGTGAATTGTTACTCGTGACTAACGCTGCGGGGTCATTACGGCCAGAGCGGATCGGCGTGGGATCATTAGTGATTTTCAGCGATCACATTAATACTATGCCGGGTACGCCCATGACGGGCGCAAATGATGATAACTACGGTCCACGCTTTTTTAGCCTAGCCAATGCTTATGATAAAGACCTGAGATCAGAAGCCTTAAGTGTCGCAAAAGCTGCAGGCATTGAAGTGAATCAAGGGGTCTTTGTGTCTTACTCTGGCCCGTGTTTTGAAACCGCGGCTGAAATCCGCATGATGCAAATCATCGGTGGCGATGTAGTGGGAATGTCCGTGGTGCCAGAGGTGATTTCGGCGGCGCATTGTGGTTTGCCCGTGTTGGCTGTGTGCGCTATTACCAATATGGCAGAAGGATTGGGGGACGTGCAGTTATCCCATGAACAAACCTTAAAGTGTGCCAAGCTTGCTGAAGCCGACTTTATCCGTTTAATTGAGCGTTTTACTGCAAGCCATTTTGCTTAATATTTTGCATCACTGGGCTGCTATTTTAATAGCTCGTATTTAAGCATTTCGGATTTAAAAGAACAGATTTAAAAGTTCGTACTTTTACGTGAGTAAGGCGCCGTACAATTCAGTTCTCCGAATGTTTTTGCGAAATACGGCGGGAGGTTAAAAAGTAAAGGGAGAAAAGCTCCCTTTTTAAATGCTGACATTAAGTGTAAGTCTTGATTCAAATCGTTTATTTTTGCGGTTTTTCTGAAATCCACAATTTGATATGTCCTTTCACAACAACCACTCCTTGGGTGTCGTAGGCGGTAACGGGGACCAGCATATCGCCAGGAGTCCATTGCTCTGGGGTCACTTCGGCGACACATAAAATATCGCTGCCTGCTTTAGCCGTATAATCCAAACTCATGCCCTTAGGTATCCAACGTAAATGTTTTGGAATAGAGGCTTCGGCCATCACGCCCATGGCCATTTCTAGACCATTACAAATCGCAATCACATGCACAGTTTTTATATGATTATGAACGGCATGGCGTTTTTTAATTAAACAGGCGCAATGATTAAGGCGTAATTCAGTGATCAGTGGTTTGATTGTGCCGAAATAGGGCGCCATGCGTGCAACCATGATTGAAAACAGTTTTTGGCCGAATGGATAACGGCGAGTTTTGTGGTAGAGCGCGAGCACTTTATTAGGTTTTTGTTCTGCAGTGCTAGAAGAGTCTGTCTGGCTCATGGTTATCCTTAATAATGGTGCAAAGGGGTGTTGTTATTTTGAGCCTGTTCCAAGTTGAGCTTGGGTTGCTCTGGTCGGATGAGTGTAACATTAGGATAACAACAAATACCAGTCGGCTTAATTAAGTAAACTTCATTTCGCGGTTTTAAGTGTAACACCGTATAATTGCGGCCAATTTGTCGTGTAGCGGCAATGGTATGTTGATTTAACTACAAGGACTCACAGTGAAATATTTGCTGACGTATTTTAAGGGAATGGCCATGGGCGCTGCTGATGTTGTGCCTGGCGTTTCGGGCGGCACCATAGCGTTTATTACCGGTATTCTCGATACTTTGCTCGATAGTGTAAAACGCATTAATCCTTCCCTTTGGGGCGTAATCAAGTCGCAGGGCATAAAAGGGGCATTTGCCCATATTAATGGTGGTTTTTTAGTGAGTCTGCTGGCGGGGATCCTGACCAGTATTTTTACCTTTGCGAAGCTGATTTCTTGGTTGTTGGCGGTACATCCCATCCCGATCTGGTCGTTCTTTTTTGGGCTTATTCTTATCTCTGTCGTGCATATGCTTAAGCAAGTGAGTGGTTTCACTGTAGCACGTTTAGGGTTATTTGCGCTTGGTGTGCTGGCTGCATGGGCGATTACTGTGCTGAATCCGGTCGCGGTAGAAGCCAGTTACATGAATATCTTTTTCGGCGGCGCGATTGCGATTTGCGCTATGGTATTGCCGGGAATTTCAGGCAGTTTCATCTTATTATTGTTAGGCTTATATCCTGTGGTCCTCGCTGCTGCTAAAAATATTCAGCTGGATATTTTGGCCTGTTTTGCTGCTGGTGCCGTGATGGGATTACTGACGTTCAGCCATTTATTGTCGGCGCTGCTGCGTAAATACCATGATGCCACTATCGTGTTTCTAACCGGATTAATGTTAGGTACCTTAGGTAAAATTTGGCCATGGAAAGAAATCTTAACTTGGCGGACCAACTCCCACGGCGAACAAGTACCTTTGCTGGAGCAAAATATTTCCCCGCTTAATTTTGAGCAAGTAACGGGTCAGCCTTCACAACTGCTGTTCGCCATTGTGTGTATGTTAGCGGCGATTGCACTGGTTTGGGGGTTAGAGAAAGTGGGCAAAAGAGATTAGCCCTTTGTTACCTCAACATCATATCCAATAAAAGCAGCGAGATACGCTGCTTTTATTTTTTGCTCATATGCTTATCTTACTTGAATCAGGCCAGCTTTCGACTTTATTTCGACTTTAGGGCAATGTCATTTTAGCCCTGTTTTGGTTACAATCACAGTTCACATTTAGCGTACTCAGTCGACAGTCGACGTTATGTTCCAGTTTAAACTCAGTGAGAGTTTGCAGTTACGATAAGGATATACTTGTGGATAAAAAACAGGTCTCGTGGGGCGGTGTAGCGCTGGCGATTTTTGCTTTGGGTCATGTGGTTAACTTACTCATAGATAAACAGGATTCTGATATATCGCCCGAATTAAAACAGCAAATTTCTGACACGATCTTGGCTCACAGATCACCATCCACCGCGAATAATTCATTAACGTCCATCCCGAGCAATCTTGAGGTGGTCGACGATTCTACCAAAATCCCTATGCCTGCCCAGTTAGCCCAAGTGAGTCAAATCTACAGTAATCTCAGTGCATTTGCGGCACTCAAGCAAGACGGTACTGTGGTGGCATGGGGCGATGCTGAATGTGGTGGCGATATCAATAATGCCGCAGAGCCTCTGGTCAATGTAAAAGAGTTATACGCGGCGGAGAATACCTGTGGTTTTGCGGCCTTAACCCGTGATGACAAACTTATCCCTTGGGGGATGGGGATGAAGCAAGTGCTGACAGGCGTTCGTTCTTTTGTGTTGGCAGAAGGGCTTTATGCGGCCATCAAACAAGATGGTAGTGTAGTCAGTTGGTCTAATCTGGATTCAACACCAGCCGAACTGCTCTCGGGTCAATATGCTGCGCCTGCGATGACCAATATTGATTTTGTGTTGATTAATAAAGGTGCCTTTGCTGCCTTAAAGCTGGGGGGAGCAGTAGTGACTTGGGGCGATGCCGCTTATGGTGGCGATAGTCGCCACGTGGCCTCTGAGCTTAACCATGTCGATCTGCTCTATGCCAACAATAATGCTTTTACCGCGAGGACTGCGACAGGGAAATTAGTGTCTTGGGGCGGGGTCAGCGATGATCAAAAAGGCCACGAACAACTGGCAAAACTCAGCCAATTAGCGCCTGCCGTGAAAGTTGTCAACACGGATCATGGGTTTGCGGCGCTGCTGGCGGATGGCAGCGTATATACCTGGGGTGAGGGCGAATTGACTGAGTATCACGTCGCGTTTCCAGCGCGTTTATCTACTACAAAACGCGCCAATAAAGTGATTGATATTTATGCAAATCGTGGCGCGTTTGCCGCCTTAACCATCAGTCGTCAACTGCACGTATGGGGCAGTAAATTCAATGGTGCCGATACATCAGTCCTACAGGATAAGTTGCAAAAAGTGCACAAGGTTTATCCCTTTGAGGAGGGGTTTGTCGCGCTACGCAAGGATAATACGGCTATTGCTTGGGAAGGTTGGGACTTGGTAGACAAGCAACCACGTTATCAAGAAGTCACCCAGGTGAGTAAAGTGGTGACCTATGAGCGGGAGTTTGCCTTTTTAAAACAGGATGGCACTGTGGTTGATGGCCACTCTGGACCCAAAACTGAAATTACCCAAGCAACGGATATTTTCCCGACAGGCTTAGGGTTTACGGTTAAACGCCAAGATGGTTCGATTGCGGTGTGGATGGGAGGCGAGGCTGCGTTAACATTAGATAAACAAGCCGTTGATTTGAGCCAAATGCGCGACATTCGCAGCAATTTGCTCGATGCCATTGCCTTAATGGCCGATGGCACAGTGCAGGCATGGAATATGATGGGCTTTAGCGGACAAGCTGCGCAATAACAAGCGCAATCACAAGTGCAAAAATAATAAAACCAAAGGGCTAAGGTTAGTTACACCTTAGCCCTTTCTATTTAGGCGAGTTTTTTCTCGCTTTAAGCTTGATTGGCTTTGATTTCCCGCAGATAGCGATAAATCGAATGCACCGAAATCCCCAATCGAGTTGCCGCGACTTGGGCACTGTCCTTGAGTTCGAAAATCCCTAACTCGTGGAGTTGATTGACGATTTCGCGACTCTTTTGTGAAGGTGAAATCGCGGGATTCGCGCGAACCTCATGGTTCACACTGTCGATAGTGCTATGGAGCGCTTCATCGATATTGCGGGCAAACACTTCGGGCGAGCTGGTCAGTTCGCTGCCAAGGAGTTGCTCTGGCATCATAGTGCGCAGAACTGATTGCAGTGGTGCATCCATGTCGCTGTTAATACACAGTAACCCTATGGGTTGATTTTTACTGTTACGGATCACCGTCGTAATTGATCTTAGCGTCTTACCATTGGCACATTTAGTCAGGTAAGAGTTGGAAATATCCTGACCGGTTTTGAGCTTGAGCAAGGCAAGGTTGGTTATTGGAGCACCCACTTCACGGCCTGTGACATGGCCATTGGCAATTTTGACCACAGACGGATGTTTCGCATCTAGGCTGTGCAATACCACTTCTGTGTGTTGGCCATACATGGCAGCGATGCCATCGACGATATTTTCGATGGATTTCAGAATATCCAGATCACTTTGCGTTAAATCTTGCAGTTTCACAATTTCAACCTTTAGTTATTAACCCGCAAATATTCAGCGGGTTAAAATCATCATGCCGACATAATATCGATAATAGTGACATCTGTGGATGACATGCCATTGAGGATCATTTTGCCAATGTTTTTAATGGTTTTCTCTACATCGGTAGCAATAATACCTTGGCCTGAGACATTGTGACTACTGAGCGCCATCAAAAATGAGCGCACGGCCGCACTGGATGAAGTGCTAACCTTCATGGCGCAGGACGCTTTAGCGCCGTCACATACCATACCAGAGCTGTCGCTGATCACGTTTTGAATCGCGAAACAGGATTGTTCGAACGAGCCACCAGCTAAATATACCATGGCCATAGAAGCGGCTGCGCTGGTGACGGTATTGCCACAAAATGCCGACAGTGGTGGATAATGGGACTTGATATAAATCGCCCCTAGATGACTCATAATCAAGGCGCGGGCGAGTTTTTCTTCTGAAACCTTATAGCATTGTGCCGTCAATACCACAGGGATAGTTGCCGCTATGCCTTGATTACCACTGCCAAGATTACTCATGGCGGGCAAGTTTGCCCCGCCCATGCGAGCATCGGATGCTGCAGCAGTTAACATGACGATTTTGTTCAGTAAGTCTTCACCGATAATGCCTGCGGCTATGCCGCTTTTCATGGTGCGGCCGACTTCAAGCCCATAGGGATTCGCCATGCCTTCATCGGATAATTTGCCATTTAGCTCAGAGGCTTCGAGGATGAATTTGATCTCTTCGAAGGGGACTTCTTCGGCGAAGCGATAAATGGACTCGATAGTGATATCCACGCCTTCACAGATGGAACCAGTGGCTTTAGCTTGCGTGCTATCGACACTGAAGACGGATTCGCCGTTGAGGCGCTTCTCGGCGATCAGTGTATGGCCGCCGCAGATTTTCACTAGGGCTTCGCGGTCGCCTTTTTTCGCGATGACACAACAATAGATAAATTCTGCTGTTTCGGTGCGCTCAACCGTCACCTTGCCCGCATCGATAAGGGCCTGTGCTCTAGCGACTTGTTCTGGCGTGATCACGGCCAATACTTCTAAGCCCGCATCAGGATTACCCGCAATGGCGCCTGCTGCAGCGGCAATTGCCAGACCGATTTTGCCTGTGCCAGGCACAAACACGCCCATAGAGTTTTTATAAAGATTGTCAGACACTTGTACTGCAATTGAATCGGGTTCAACACCCAGCAAGGCGCGGGCGACGGCGGCGGCGTAAGCGGCGGCGATGGGCTCTGTGCAGCCTAATGCGGGCTTAACCACTTGTTTAATGATTTGAATATACTGCTGCCATTGGGGTTTCATGAGCTTACAACCTTATGTTAATGCTTAGATTTTAACGTGTGCTATCGCTTCAACTTCTACTTTAACGCCCAGTGGAAGGTCCTTCACTGCAAAACAGCTACGAGCTGGGCAGTCGGTTTTAAAATAGGTTTTATACACTTCGTTAAAGGCGGCAAAGTCACTGATCTCTGCAAGATAACAAGTGGTTTTAAGAATCGTTTCTAAGCTGCCACCACCCGCTTCGAGCACGTATTTGAGATTCTCTAATGATTGAATCGATTGCTCAGTAATCCCACCGTCAACTACGCTGCCTTTCTTTTTACAAACAGGGAGTTGGCCAGAGGTAAAAATGAGGTTGCCATAGGCTGTGCCATGGGAATAAGGGCCAATGGCCGCGGGAGCACGTTCTGCGTGAATAATGGTTTTCATTGTCTCTCCAACTTGCAAATAAAATTGAATGCCTAGGTCGGCGTATGTGCAACATTATTTGTATTTTTATGTTTTATTGCAATTATTTTTTAATGAATTTCATTTGTCACTGCGGTTTGTGCGCTATTTATCTCGTTTTCAGTCAAGTTGTGAGCTTTGACTCTTTGTTCAACAAAAGTTGAGTATTTTGATTGCTGAGTTTGTTTTGTTCAAATATATTTGCACAAAATAATACCAACTAGGTAAAGGTGAAATGATGGATGCAACAATTACTGCTGCACAGTGGAAAGCAGATACCCGCTTCGATAGTACGGATTGGGGCTGGATTATCATGAGTATCGGAATGGCGATTGGCGCGGGGATCGTATTCTTGCCTGTGCAGGTCGGTTTGATGGGGTTATGGGTTTTCTTACTGTCTGGCATTATTGGCTATCCTGCCATGTATATGTTCCAACGGTTGTTTATCAATACCTTAGCAGAATCTCCAGAATGTAAGGATTACCCGAGTGTGATTTCGGGTTACTTAGGTAAAAACTGGGGTATGTTGTTGGGTGGTTTGTATTTCATCATGTTGGTCATTTGGGTGTTTGTTTATTCAACGGCCATTACAAACGACAGTGCTTCATTTTTGCAAAGTTTTGGGATCACCAAAGCGTTATTGTCAGAAAATCCTTTCTATGGTTTAGCCTTGATCTGCGGTCTTGTTGCTTTAGCCTCCCGCGGTGAGAATCTTTTGTTTAAGATCTCTACTTTTATGGTACTGACTAAGTTGGGCGTTGTCGCCGTGCTAGGGTTATTGATGGTGGATAAATGGGATATCAATAATATCGGCGCTATCCCAGCAACGGGAGATTGGTTAAAAGATGCGGTCGTTATGCTGCCCTTTACGCTAACATCGATTCTGTTTATTCAAAGTTTAAGCCCTATGGTGATTTCATACCGTTCGCGGGAAAAATCCCTTGCGGTAGCGCGCTTTAAAGCGATGCGCGCTATGAATATTGCCTTTGGCGTCTTGTTTGTCGTGGTGTTCTTTTATGCCGTGTCATTCACCCTAGCAATGGGACATGATCAGGCTGTGCGTGCATCGGAAGAAAATATCTCGGCTCTTGCTATGGTTGCTCAAGGTATGCAGGGACAAACACTTAAATTGCTGAGTTTAACCTTGAATATTTTTGCGGTGATGACGGCTTACTTTGGCGTATATCTCGGTTTTAGGGAAGCTTGCCAAGGTTTGACCATGAACATGCTGCGCCGTTATATGCCTGAAGATCGTATCAACAAAAAGCTTGTTGGTTACGGCATTATGATTTTTACCATTCTATTATCTTGGGGCGCGATTGTGTTGAATGCGCCAGTGCTGAGCTTTACGTCGATTTGTAGTCCAATTTTTGGTTTAGTGGGTTGTTTGATACCCGCTTATTTAGTGTACCAAGTACCTGCATTACATAAGTACAAGGGCGTGTCGCTGTATATCATTATTATCACAGGCTTATTGCTGTGCGTATCCCCCTTCTTAGCGTTTAGTTAACACGGATAAAGTGGTACAAAAAGATAAGCTTTAAGGAATTAAAAAACCGGTATTAAGTGTAAACTCAATACCGGTTCTCTATCTTGAGCAATTATCTCGATAATGCTCTATGGTCAAAGTTTGAATTGAGATGTGGCGTTTTTTAGTTCATCGGCAAAATCGACTAATCCCTCAGAAACATTACGAACCTGCGACAGAATTTGCAATGTTTGTTCAAATGAAGCGTTCATATTGACGACGTTATCGACCACTTGAGAAGCGACCGAGGCTTGCTCCTCCGTTGCCGAGGCGATGTGAGTATTCATACTATTGATACTGACAATCTGCTGTTGAATTGATTTCAGCGCACTCCCTGTATTTTGAGCATTGGTTTCATTTTCCGATGACTTCGACATCGCCACATTCATGGTATTGACCGAGGAAATGGCCGCCGTTTTAAGGTTTTGTAACACATGGCGAATTTCAGTGGTTGCATCGGCTGTTTTAGAGGCGAGAGCGCGAACCTCATCAGCGACTACGGCAAAGCCTCGTCCTTGCTCACCTGCGCGGGCGGCTTCGATGGCGGCATTAAGTGCCAACAGGTTGGTTTGCTCGGCAATAGAGGTAATCACATTTAAGATAGAAGTGACATTTTCAGTATCTCTGGCGAGCTCGTTGATCGAGTTAGAAGCCGCCTGAATTCCTGTATTTAATTGCTGTGAAATATCGATGGTACGCTGAACGACTGTCATACCTTGCATCGCTTCTTTCTCCGCGACCTGTGCTGCACTGGCGGCTTGGCGGGCATTTTGCGAGATTTCGATGACAGAGTGACGCATGTCTTCCATTGAGACTTGTACTGCGCTGGCATCATGGCTTTGCCGCTGGGTGGCATGCGTCGCATCTTCCATGCGCTGTTTCAGTGAGCGCGAGCTATCAAGTAAGGGATCGGTAACATTCACCACCCTTCGAATAGAATCTCCGAGCAAGCGAAGAAATCGATTGAAGTTACTTGATACTTGGCCGAGTTCATCGCTACCAGACACTTTGAGCTGATGACTAAGATCGCCTTTTCCATCGGCCAGCTCACTCAGTGACTGGGCGACATTACGCGCAGATGAGCTGATAGCGCGTGCAATGGCAATAGTGACAATCAACATCACGATCAGTAAAGCGATGCCGATGGAGAGGGTGAGCCACAAACTTTGCGCAGATCTGTCGCCAGCTTCTTTTATCGATTGTTTAAATTCGAGTACTTTGCTTTGTTTGTAATCTTGTATTTCATTAAGTACAGCTTCATAGGCTTGGGATTTTTCTTGGCTGATCTGGCCAATGTTTGCCATATCAATCGTACCCGCCAACATGCCTTTAGCCAGCTTAATCGTCATGTCGTTATAGCGGGTTAATTTAGCGGATAGATTGCTGAGTTTATTGGCTTGTGAGGGATCGACACTATCTAATTGTTGTAGGTTTTTACGTAAAGATTCATACATAGTACCTGCATTTGTTAACAGGTCTTCGTCGGCAAAAGAAACCGATTGAGTGTAAAGTTCATCGAGTCGTTGGATAAAAAACACGTTTTGATTGGCGAGTTCAACTCTTTGGTAAACTTGCTGCTCCATATAATTAAGTGTGGTGCGATTTTTATTTATGGAGATGACACTAATGCTTAAGTTTAAAGCGAAAATGATGACAGCTAAAATAAATATCGCGATAACTTTTTTAAAAATAGAAATATCATTAAAGAAATTCATCCCTTGCCCCCAAGTTGTGCCGAGCTTGAGCTCGGCACTCCAATCTAAAACTCGGCAATAACTTTTACCGAATCATTGGCCTCACTACTATCAATATAGCCAATAATATTGGGGTTCGATGCAACTAATTTTATCATCTCCGCCCCACTAGTGACTTCCTTGGGTGGCGTTCCTTTGCCTGTAAATACTTTTTGTGACCAATATGACTTAAGTTGGCTGGATGACTTGCCCAGCACTTTAGTATCAAATGTTTCCCTTAAGGGCATAGCACTGTCAAGATTGACCGGCACGGCCTGCGCTCCACCAGGAAAGGTCTTTGTTTTCCCTAGAAAAATATTTTCAATAACCTTTTGGTCGACAGTGTCTGTATTACTGGGATGAACGATGACAACCACACCAGCAAATAGTGGCATTGAGACTAAGCTGAGTAGGATTAAGCAAAGTAACTTATTCATTTCTCTCTCCTAAAATACTAAGTCAATGCCAAGACTGATTGATTTCGAATCCCCTGCGACTTTCATACCTGGGCCACCGTCATCTTTAACGTCATCATACTGAATTTTAAAGGCCGCCGAAGGATGGAAATCCCAACGTATACCTGCAGAACTTGTATGGTGAACTTCACCGCCTTCACCATCATTGAAGTCCGAATAGGAAATGTAAGGCATCACTGAATCGATACGATAGCCGAACGAGAGAAGATAAGTATCTAGATTACTCCCATCGAGATCTAAGCGGTTAAGCTCAGATAAAAAAAGGAAATTCTCATAATCTATATTAACGGATAGGCCATAAAACTTACCCGTACGTTGGTTGTTACCATTCCATTCCTGCTGAATACCACCAATGGCTTTGTTTCCTAAATCGAGTCAGCGAACAAAACTCTCATCATTGTTCAAATATCAAGCTACATAGTGGGTTTCAGGCATACCTAGCCCAGTAAGCTTGTTCAAAGCCCTAATCATCGCGTAAGCTTCTCCCACCTGAGCGTTATAATTCCGCATGCTCAACGTGCCTCCTAGCAGTTGTTTTATCCTGTACATGGCGGTTTCTGAGATTGAACGGCGATGATAACCATATCGTTTTTTCCACTGCT
>NZ_JAKKSJ010000006.1:0-170268 GCF_025653365.1 Shewanella sp. SW32
AGATGGGTTTTACAAAGAAGCCTTAGACAGAATATCGACACTTGATAAAGTTTGAACTCAAACAAAGCAAATCAGCTTTCCGAATTATTATTAACGTGAGCCAGAGATGGACACGGTAATAAACAGAATTTGCTTGGTGACAATAGCCTTGTGGAACCACCTGATCCCATCCCGAACTCAGAAGTGAAACGCAAACGCGCCGATGGTAGTGTGGGGTCTCCCCATGTGAGAGTAGGTCATCGCCAAGCACCTAATTTAAATAATCTTAATTGATTAGTATAGAATTGCTGATATGGCTCAGTCGGTAGAGCGCATCCTTGGTAAGGATGAGGTCCCCAGTTCGATTCTGGGTATCAGCACCATTACAATCTAGTGTTTAATCCTAGAATAAAGAATTTGCTTGGTGACAATAGCCTTGTGGAACCACCTGATCCCATCCCGAACTCAGAAGTGAAACGCAAACGCGCCAATGGTAGTGTGGGGTCTCCCCATGTGAGAGTAGGTCATCGCCAAGCGCCTAATTATCTCGTTGAGATGCAACCAAGCCAGCTGAATAAGCTGGCTTTTTTGCTTTTATAATCTGTAACATTATTTGCACTAATAGTAATGCTGCCGACTGTAAGTATTGCTATTAGCTTTGTTGGCGAGTCTTTTCTTCCCCTCAATACACAAGCTTTACTTCCAGATTTTTGCACTATTCATCGATAAAAAAAGCAGCCAGAAGGCTGCTTTGAGGTGGTTCCTTAGCATTAGGTTGCTTAAGCTTCCTTAAGCCACTGGGCAGCACGTTTAGCGAAGTAAGTTAAAATACCGTCTGCGCCTGCACGTTTAAAGCAAAGGAGGGATTCCATGACGATGGCTTTTTCGGCTAACCATCCATTCTGGATTGCAGCCATATGCATGGCGTATTCACCACTGACTTGATAGGCGAATGTTGGTACTGCAAGTTCAGTTTTAACGCGATGCACTATATCTAAATACGGCATACCTGGCTTAACCATCACCATATCAGCTCCTTCTTGGATATCGAGTGCGACTTCATGCAAAGCTTCGTCACTGTTCGCTGGATCCATTTGATAGCTATGCTTATTGCCACCTTTGAGGTTACCCGCTGAGCCTACGGCATCACGGAATGGACCGTAGTAGTTTGAAGAGTATTTTGCCGAGTAAGCCATGATTTGGGTGTTGACGTGCCCTGCCGCTTCTAATGCTTGGCGAATCGCGCCAATACGGCCATCCATCATGTCCGATGGTGCAATGATGTCAGCTCCAGCATCGGCGTGTGACAGTGCTTGCTTCACTAAAATCTCGGTGGTGATATCGTTAAGGATATAACCCGTTTCGTCTATGATGCCGTCTTGACCGTGAGTGGTGAAAGGATCTAGTGCCACGTCAGTCATGATGCCGAGCTGTGGAAAGGCTTTTTTTAGCTCACGCACTGCACGTTGCACTAGGGCATCAGCGTTATAGGCTTCTTCTGCCATTAATGTTTTTTTCTCTGCAGGTGTCACAGGGAAAAGTGCGATCAATGGGATACCTAACTCAACCAGTTCTTCAGCTTCTTTCAGTAGCAAGTCTATCGAGTAGCGTTCAACACCGGGCATAGAGGCTATTTTTTCACTGCGATTAGTGCCTTCTAGAATAAACATTGGGTAAATCAAGTCATTGACCGTTAGATGATTTTCGGCCATGAGGCGACGGCTAAAATCATGTTTACGCATGCGGCGCATTCTACGCTGAGGGAAGGCACTGGTAATGATATTCACATTTGACTCCTAATTAGGTACTGGTCTTGCTTGATCCGACAAATACAAGCTGACTTGATTACGTCCACCATTTTTTGCTTGGTAGAGGGCTTTATCTGCTTGTTCTAGTAATTTAGTACTGTGTTGATCGTGGGTCACTATATCGGCACTGACTCCGATACTGATAGTCAAAGGTATCGCTTCACCTTCCCATTCAAAATGAATAGAGGCAACAGCGTCTCTTATTGTTTCAGCAACTTGGAGAGCACCTTCTGCAGTTGTATTAGGAAGGATGATAGCAAATTCCTCCCCCCCAAAACGTGACACTAGATCCGTTGGCCGTTTTAAATGCTGCTGTAATGTTTGAGCTATTGTACGTAATGCTTGATCGCCTGCAAGATGACCGAATCTGTCGTTGATCAGCTTGAAGCGATCAATATCAAGCATTAACAGTGCTATGGGAGTTTCTTGCCTGCGACTGATCCGGCTTTCAGCGATTAAACGTTTATCAAAGGCACTGCGGTTTTTGACCCCAGTTAAACTGTCGATAGTACTTTGTTCTGTGAGCTTTTGATTCACCTCATGCAATTCTCTGAGGGTGATTTCCAGTTCTAAAGTCCGCTCTTGCACCATTTGTTCGAGTTTCTCATTGCTCTCGGCTTCCGCTTTTAGGGCTTCTTCCCGCGCACTACGAATTTTTTGTGCTTGTTTCAAGGCTTCTTGCTGGATACGCAGTTTAGCTTTACGCTCATCGTTATAACGAATGGCAAGTACCAAAGACATAAAGATGATTTCAAATGTCAGGCCGAGCATGACAGGTGTTTGCGGTTTTAAATTGAGGTCAATCACGCTGAGATATAGCAAGCTACTGATGCAAGCGCCAGTCAGCATACTCACCCAGCCAATAGTGTACATACGTGCCAGTTTATGGCCATTGATAGCCTGAGTAATGGCAAAGACCATGAGGACTAAGCTGAGTACAGCAACTGAAATGATCTCAATATATAACGCTGTACCATATTGGATGAAAGGTGTGGTAAGTCCCACACAGAGGATATACACAGCACTATAGCGACAAGTGAGTAACATACGGCGGTTTAAATATTTGAGCTGTAATATTTTTTCAGTAAACATTAACGCAAATGCCATAACGATTGGCAGTAAAAACGGCACCATAACTTGCTGCAATAGCGGCCAGTCTGGCCAGAGGAATCGGAAGGCAAAACCGTTAATCGTGGCAACGAGTAAGGTCATGCTAAGGACATAGCCAGAGTAATAGCTGTAGCTGAATGAGCCCGATGCTATGGCGATAAAAAGGCTAAAAATGCCAATTGCGGCAAGTACACCAAGTTGGAATCCATGCTCAACGGCGGTAGATTCGGCAATTTGAGCTAAGTCATTAGAAGACCATAGGTTTAATGGTACTGCAGCACTACCTTCAGTTTGAATATGCAGATAGAAAGTATGGGAGTCATCTGTGTTGATCTTGAAAGGATATAGGAAAATATTACTCAAGAATGGTCGATCCTCATAGGGGAATATATCACCCATCAGCACAGTATTCATGAGTTTATTATTGACTAAATGGTAGATAGTTACCTTGTCTAACAAAGGGTTATCTAGCGCTAAAATGCGCGAAAGTGTTTCGTCAGGGCTGGTTAAGCTGAAACTGAGCCAAAAATCATGGCCGCTGAGTTTTTGAATGTCTTTATTGGTAAAGTTATGCCAATCAGTTTTTGGCAAAGCTTGTATTTCGGCCAGTTCTTTTGCTGGTGTAGGGTGGCTGACCATTAACCAAGGCGTAAGGTTTAAAGGCGTCGTGGTTGACTCGTCAATGCTCAATAGGGTTGCCAAGGCCTGTGTTGGGCATATCCATAGCCACATCAAGAATATGAGTGGCATGTTTTTGTTAAGCATGGATTCGATCCAAATTAAAAAACGCTAAGCTATTTTGGTAGCAACGTTTTGCAAACTCATCCGCATCCTCTCCGCGTAGGTTTGCAATATAATTTGCGATATAAGGAAGGTATTCGGGCTTGTTTTTGCTCGATTTAGGCTTAGGTCGCATACTACGGGGGAGTAGGTAAGGGCTATCTGTCTCGATTAAAATGCGATTCTGCGGAATAAAGGGGACGAGTTGCGCTAGTTCTTGGCCGCGTCTTTCATCACAGACCCAACCTGTTATGCCTAAGTGTAAATCGAGGTCAATATAGGCTTCCATCTGTGCGTGAGTGCCTGTGAAACAATGTAAAAGCGCACCATTAAGCTGAGGTCGATATTCACGCAGGATTGCGATAAAGTCTTCGTGGGCATCGCGCTCGTGCATCAGTACGGGCATTTGAAGTTCAACGGCTAAGGCGAGTTGGGCAATAAAAGCTTGGCGCTGGATAGGTCTCGGGGAGAAATCACGATTGTAGTCTAAACCACATTCGCCAACGGCAACCACTTGCGGTGCGTGACAGAGTTCAGCTTGTCGAGCGTTTGAGCCATCATGCCAACCACTGGCATGGTGGGGATGCACACCAGCAGTGCAGTAAAGTTGATTAGGATATTGTTCGCAGACAGCAATAGCTGCCGCACTTTCAGTTAAATCGCTGCCAATAACAATTAACGGCGAAACCCCTTGGTCCGCCGCCGCTTGTATTATCGATACAGTATCTTGTTCGAGTGCGCTGCCAAGTAAATTGACAGCGATATCTATGTATGAGGGCATTATTTTAGGCGTTTTACCCGAACCTTGGCATTGCGATCATCGGTACCCATTAAAAAAGAACCTAAAGCGGCTTTTTCAATATAGACAGTTTCACCTTGCTTAACATTGTACTTACGGCCATCAGTTTGTTTCCATACCTGACCGTTAGTGAAAGTCACTTTAATGTCTCCGTAGGCATCTTCAGCTATAGATTGAATCTCTAAATAAATCTTATCGACAGTATTTTCTTGAACACGCTTGGCTTCCATTCCAAAGTCATCGGCAATTTTTGCCGCTGGTGCTTGGGGGGCGGTTGCCACTATCGCAGCTGCAGTCGTAGGGACTGCAACTGTTGCTACTGTAGTCGGTATCACTTGAGTGCTAATGGTGCCAGCTTTTACGCTTTCTGCTAGCTTGTCATAGCAAATCAAGCGGTCGAGTTTATCGGCGGTTGTTGCACATTGGGTTAACTGTTGTTCAATGCTGGCATTTGCTTGGACAGATACAAGCATTATCGCTGCCGTGATAAGAGTTAAGCGCATGAGAATGTTCCTTATTATATTATTCCCCTAACGCCTTCGAGGACGTTAGTCGTTTGTTTGTTCAGTCTCTTCGTCTGACTCGTCATCTGGTTTGCTGTAGAAACGAGCCGCTAATAAACCGCCTTCGAACAATAACAGCATTGGTACAGCAAGCATAGTCTGGGAAATCACATCTGGTGGGGTTAATAGCATGCCGACGACAAAGGCGCCCACTATGATATAAGGACGTTTTTGCTTGAGATCTTCAGGTGTAGTGACACCTGACCAGCAGAGTAAAACAACGGCAATGGGGATTTCAAAGGATAGACCGAAGGCAAAGAATAGCTTCAGAATGAAGTTAAGGTAACTGGTAATATCTGTCGCTACTTGAACTCCCTCTGGCGCATTGTTAGCAAAAAAACCAAAAACAACAGGGAATACAAGATAATAAGCGAATGCAATGCCGAGATAAAACAATAAGGTACTGCTGAATAGCAGTGGCATCACTAAGCGTTTTTCATGTTTATATAAACCCGGTGCCACGAAGGACCAAATTTGAAATAACACGTAGGGCACTGCCACAAAAAATGATAAAACGAGGGTTAGCTTGAAAGGTGCAAAAAATGGTGCAGCGACATCCGTCGCAATCATGCTGCCACCAAGAGGTAAAGACTGCATTAAAGGTATTGCCATGTAGTGGTAGATATCATTTGCCCAGTACACACTACAAATGAACACTAATAACACACTGGCAATGGATTTTAGCAGCTTGGACCTAAGTTCAAGCAAATGGCTGATAAGTGGCTGCTGTTGCGACATGAATTATCCGTTGGCTTTCGGGTTAGAACTGGTATCCACGCCCTGAGATGGCTCACTTGAAGTAGCGGGAGAAGCCGATGTTTGACTCGCCTCTACAGTGGCTGTTGGATTAGTTTGGCTAGCTTGAACTGGATTCACTTGAGCAGGAGTGTGAATTTGATTCTCAGGCTCAGGGGTGTCTTTTGACGGATCCTGAACTTGATAAGGGCGGTTCACTGACTGCGCCGCTTGCTTTAGTTGCTCAATAGACTCTTTGAGTTCAGGTGAGAGGTTAGATAAACCTTTGCTCTCGGCTTTTTTAAGATCGGCATGCAACTGCTCGATCTTCAGCTCCTGCTCAAGTTCTTCTTTTACCGAGTTCGCCATGCGTTTCATCGCACGGATCCAACTCGTTACCGAACGCACCGCAACCGGTAGACGTTCGGGGCCAAGAACCACTAGCCCCAAAACACCGATCAGCAGCAGCTCCATAAAGCCGATACCGTCAAACATAAAGAGTTACGCCTGTTCTTTGTTAGACTCAGGTTTCTTTTCAGTCGCCTGTTGAGTTGTTTGCGCTGTTTTAGCCGCTTCGGTGTCTTCTAATGCCTTCTTGTCTTCTTCTGAAGACATGGCGTTTTTGAAGCCTTTAACCGCACCACCTAAATCACCACCCAAAGAGCGTAATTTCTTAGTTCCAAACAACAAGACAACGATTAACGCAACGATAAGCAGTTGCCAAATACTAATACCACCCATGAAGGTATCCTCTTAATTGATATCGGTTCTATTATGAACCTCTGATTAATTAGTGCTAGCTAAAATTTGCGATTCTTTGGCCTAGATCGCCATCCTACAAACCACAATATCATGCCTGAAATTAGACAAACATAAGGGGTCCATAGTGTAGCGTCTCTATTAATCAATAACGTGCCACAGATCAATAAAACGGCAGAAGTGATAAGCAAGTAGTTACTCTTGTGTGCCTGCTGCTGATATTTCAAATACTTATCTAGCATTTGTTGCTGAGAACTCAGCAATTTCCTGCCTAACTTAAGATTATCGTAAATTAGTTCAGGGAATTCAGGTAGTTTATCAGCCCAATATGGCAGTTTTGTGGATACCTTTTTAAACATAGCTTTAGGACCGACTTGGTCGGCCATCCACTGCTCTAAAAAAGGTTTGGCGGTTTGCCATAAATCCAACTGCGGATACAGCTGACGGCCTAAGCCTTCGATGTAGAGTAAGGTTTTTTCCAACAATACCAATTGCGGTTGCACCACGATATCGAAGTGGCGCGCAGTGCGGAATAATTCCAGTAACACATGACCAAAGGAGATCTCGTCGAGCGGCTTGTTGAACATAGGTTCACACACCACTTTGATGGCCTGTTCGAAAGCTTGTAGATCGGTTTTTTCCGATACCCAGCCAGACTCAATATAGAGCTGGGCGATTCTGTGATAATCGCGATTAAAGAAGGCGAGGAAATTTTCGGCGAGATAGCGCTTATCGACTTCGCTGAGTGTGCCCATGATGCCGCAGTCGAGCCCAATGTAGTATGGGTTCTCAGGATGATCGCGGGAAATAAAGATATTGCCCGGATGCATGTCGGCGTGGAAAAAGTTATCGCGGAATACTTGGGTAAAAAATAGTTCAACACCCCGCTCGGCCAATAACTTAAAGTTGGTACCTTGCGCTTTAAGGGCGGCAATATCCGAGACAGAAATACCGTAAATACGTTCCATCACCATCAGGCGTGGATAGCAAAACTCTTCATACACATAAGGCACATAGAGCGCATCTGAGTTGAGGAAGTTGTTGCGTAGCTTGACTGCGTTTAAGGCTTCGAGCTTAAGGTTTAACTCGCCTAAAATGGTCACGCGGTAATCTTCGATCACTTCAGCAGGGCGCAGGCGGTTACCTTCACCGAGGAGGTATTCAATCAGTTTTGCCGTTTGCGACATCAACTGCAGATCGGCTTGAATCTTGGCTTCTACATTCGGGCGTAGCACCTTAAGTACGACGTCTTTGCCGTTAGATTTGAGGGTCGCGGTATGCACCTGAGAAATAGAGGCTGAGGCCAGTGGCGTTTCATTAAAGTCATCGAATAGCGATTCAATCGGCGCTTTTAGCTCAGCTTCAATCGCTTGGCGGGCAAGTGCACCATCAAAGGGCGGCACCTTGTCCTGTAGCATGGCCAATTCACTGGCCCATTCATCGCTGAGTAAATCGCGGCGGGTTGAGAGCATTTGCCCAAGCTTGATATAAACGGGGCCGAGTTCCTGCATCGCCAGTTTTAAGCGTTCGCCACCGGGCTTATTTTTATGCTTATTGCTGATCCAGAATAGGCTGTTACGGGCGAGTTTAAAGTACCAAGGTGTCATCTTTGGCGGCAATACGTCATCTAACCCGTACTGAAGTAAGGTCTTGATGACGTGGTAACCGCGGCGGATACTGGCAAAGGTCATGGCTTAATTTGGTCTCTTAATTGGGCAATCCGTTGTTCAATCGCGCGAGTATCGGCAACTAAATCATCCATTTGATCGCGAAAGTGCAATAACTCAATTGGGTGTGGTGCGAGGCGATACTCTTCAACTGCGAGTTGCCCTAAGTGGGAGCGGGTTTTACGCAACACTTCGAGTGCAAAGTCTTTTGCCTGATGGCTAGAACAGATGAGTTTGTGAGTAGGACCATCACCTAAATAACGGGATATTGGCTCGGCAAAGTCAAACTCGATACCGCGTAGATATTGGCTAAAGCTTTGTAATAAATTGAGATCGCCCTCAAGCTTGAGTTTATCTTGCTTGATTAGTTCAGTTAGGTTGGCGCCTTCGGACACGCGGTAAAGCGTTGTCGCATCGGCATGTAGACTGACATCGACATCGCCTTCATAGCGGCTCAGTACTTGGATCTCTTTGGCAAACACTAAATAGAATGGCCAGCTGAGCTGCGATAATTGGATACGAAACACTTTGCCATGCAACTGGCGCTGGCGCGAATAATCGTCGCCCGCTTGGGCCTGAAGTTTTTTCAGACCCGTTTCAATTGCGGCGCAGGCAAGCAGCACAACTTCTTGCGGCATCATTAGAATTTATAACCACGGTGCAATGCGACAATGCCGTCGGTCATGTTGGTGTAGTCGACTTGTTCAAAGCCTGCATCAACCATCATTTGTTTTAATGTGTCTTGATCTGGGTGCATGCGGATCGATTCAGCCAGATACTCGTAGCTGTCGGCATCTTTAGTGATGAGCTCGCCCATCTTAGGTAAGACTTTGAAGCTATATAAATCATACACTTTACGCATAATTTCATGCTGAGGCTTAGAGAACTCTAGCACTAATAACTTGCCACCAGGCTTAAGCACGCGATTCATTGAACGCAGCGCCGCATCTTTATCGGTCACGTTACGCAGACCAAAGGCGATGGTAATGATGTCGAAGTGGTTATCGGGAAACGGCAATGCTTCGGCGTTGGCTTGCACATAACTGACATTGTTGACTATGCCCTTGTCGCGCAACTTAGTGCGCCCGACTTTTAACATGGAATCGTTAATGTCAGCTAAAACCACTTCACCTTTATCGCCCACTAAGTGAGAGAATTTTGCGGTTAAGTCACCTGTACCGCCGGCCAAATCGAGCACTTTCATGCCAGGGCGGGCGCCAGAGACTTCAATGGTGTAACGTTTCCAAAAACGGTGAATGCCGAAGGACATCACATCGTTCATTATGTCGTACTTAGCGGCAACAGAATGAAACACGCCGGCAACGAGTTCAGCCTTTTTATCTGCCTCTACGGTTTTGTAACCAAAGTGGGTACTTTTAGATTCGCCCTCAGACATCAATGTGTTCCTATTGTTTTGCAATGTATTAGTTGCGAGTGTAAGCCATCGCCTGCATTTGCTGAATCTTTGATCTATCACTCTGTGATCGAGCTAGTAAACTAACTGCAATGCCTTAGCTTGAGGCACTCCTGAACAGTCGTAGGATTAAGTGCTTAGCGACCACGTAAAATGGACAGGCATTAGACCACAATATCAGGATTTGGTGAATAGCTTAGCGCCCAGTTGGGTGTAACTGGTGATATTCATTGTGCCAAAAATTGCATGCGAGCCTGCACATAAGCGTAGATAAGCTCGCTTAGGCTTTGGCCTACATCCCTGAATCCGGCTTCAATTCCCGCTTCGTGGCAACTTGGTGCAGCCTCGGCTAAATGCAAATAAGCGCATAGGCAGTGGCGGGCGATATAGCTGACATAATGCGCCGCATCGAGCAATGGCACACCTGCAGCGGTTGAAGCGCTACTGGGCATTTTAGCGATAGCATCTACGTCAAGTTCTAATCCTACGGGTAAACCTGTGTCATTTAGTTTGGCGGCGATTTCAAGTAAAGCTTGGCCAAGGCTGATTTCACGGCGAACCCAAATTTGTTGCAAGCTATGCCAAGTGCCCCCAAATTCGCTGAGTTGGCTTAGGTTGGCTTCGCTGTTTTTTAACTCGTGTAAACCCAGTACATGATAGCAACCTAAGGCGCCGCGATCGGCAGCGTAACTAAAACCATTGCCGCTGTGACGACCTTCAAGCAGACGAAAATCCGAATGAGGGTCAAGATTCACCGCGGCGACTTGGCGTTGGTAGTGGCCGTAGGTTGCCATCAACAAACCATAGGCATTGTTGTGGCCGCCGCCGATAAGTATGGGTTCTAAACCTGCCTTTAAAATTGCACTCACGATGCGGATAACGCGCTCATCGAGTTGCTCCACCGCATCGCGTAATTCATCTAAGGTGACGTTAGTGTTAGCTGTTGTATTACCCGCAGTTTGTTGCTGCAGATCGGCGGTGTTCACTTGGCCTAATACTAGGCATTCGGCACCAGAAAGAAAGCGATTAGATTGCAGATTGAGCCATTGGCGCATGCTGGTAGTGAACGCATCGGTCGCGCCGCCGCGGCCTAAGTTGGCGCGTGGGCCGATATCTTCACCGACGCCGAAAATGGCGAAGCTTGCCCCGTGGGCTTTGGCAGTGGCGAGTATGGTCTCTAACCTATGTTCGTGATTAGCCAGATGGACGCATTGGCCTAATTTAGTTTCGCCGGTTCTTGGGCTGACTAATGAGGCAATATCTGTCTGGGTAAAGGGAATAAATTCAGGCATAGATTGATATTCTTATTCGGCCGGAGTCGAGCTATTGTGGCCAGTGTGGCGCGAGGATTCAATGGGGAAACGTTGAAAATAGTGAATAAAAAAGCCAGCTTAGCTGGCTTTCTTGGCTGAACAGTGAGATTACTCAATGTCGAGAGGTTCAGGTGATAAAATCACACCTGTGTTATCAGCATAAATGTGATCGCCGGGTAAGAAAGTCACACCGCCAAAATTGACCGGAATTTCCACTTCGCCCACTGAATTGCCATCAGCACCCACTGGAATAGAGGCAAGAGCCTGAATACCAATGTCTAACTCTTCCAATGCATCCACATCGCGTACAGAACCGTAAACGATAATGCCTTCCCAGTTGTTGCTAACCGCAAGTTCAGCGATAGCACCATCGATCAGCGCACGGCGTAATGAGCCACCACCATCAACGAGTAAGACTTTACCTTGACCATCCTCTTGTAGGACTTCGGTGATTAGGCCGTTGTCTTCAAAGCACTTGATGGTGCTAATAGAACCGCCAAAAGAGCTACAACCACCGTAGTTACTGAACATGGGCTCGACTACATCTACGACATCTAAGTACATGTCACATAATTCTGAGGTGTTGTATTCCATATTTACACTCCTATTGATCCGCGTTGCGTACAGTTTAGCGAGTTTACGCCAGTATAAAAGGGATTCTTGAAAAGAAAAGTGTTATCAATCACGGTATTGTTGCCATTGGGCTGTTAACACATCTGTAGTAAATTTTCGTCGCACTTTAGAAGTTATGCGGTAAAACTTGATATTAGTCATTAAATAACGGTTTTTTATTACAACTCTGTTGCGTGCTTTGGTATTATATCCCAAGTTTAAATTAACTTACTTAACTTAATTTGCTTTAGGGGCATGGACCCCCCGTTACGCTTATGGACGGTAGAGGGCCTTCGAGAGGTGCCTATGGAAGCTGTAAATACGATTGAAATTATTGGTTATTTTGCCTCTGTAATGGTGGCGATCTCTCTAATGATGAAGAATATCATTTGGTTGCGATGGTTGAATTTTGTGGGATGTACCCTATTTGTTGTTTATGGGGTGTTTATTTCTGCTTGGCCAGTGGCTGGCATGAATGCGTTTGTTGCTTGTATTAATATTTACCATTTGACGAAAATTTACCGCGCTAAGGCGAATACTCCCGCCGCAGCCTAAGTTTATTTGATTGTGTTGCTCTTGGGATTCACATTTAGAGCAACACAATATTCTGCCTCAGTCCTATCGCTATTCCTAAATAAATCCCTTAACCCCAGCATAACGTCCCTAGAATCCTTCTAGATCAAAACCTCAGCCATGCTTCTTGTCATAAAACCTTCGAGCAGATGTCACTTAGCCGTCACAGGTCTTTCTTAGTCTCAAGCTATCTAATAGTGCTTTAGCTAATGTGGTTTAGGTTTAACTATTAGCAAACAGTAAATTAGCCGTGAGCAGTCAATAACGAATTCAATCGTGAATAGAGCCTTGGTGAGTTGGTCGGTTTCAGACTAAGCACTCTAAGCGTCGTCGAGAGAATGCACAGATTAACATCACAGTAAAACTCGCTGGTATGCCAGCAAGGAGCCTGTTTTATGTTGAGTTACGTTGCAGACTTAGATAAGCGAATGTTTTGCTATATCGTGAGCTTCACCCAGCACCATGGTTTATATGCCCATGCAAAGCGGGTATCAGCGAGTGGCGATGGGCATGTGTATTTATATTTGTCCGTGGGTTTGATGCTGACGCACGCTCAAGGACAGGCTCTATTTAATTTGATGTTAGCGAGTTTTTTGGTTGAGTTACCTCTGTATTTACTATTGAAAAATAGTATTCGTCGCACACGGCCATGCCATGCATTAGTGGGATTTGAGAGTGGTTTTGAACCATCGGATCGCTTCAGTTTACCGTCTGGTCATACAGCCGCGGCCTTTGTGATGGCAACGAGCGTGGCGCAAATCTATCCAGCGGCGGCTCCTGTGGCGTATTTATGGGCTTTTAGCATAGGGGGCTCACGTATTGCTCTTGGCGTGCATTATCCCTTAGATATTCTGGCGGGAGCCACATTGGGGATTGGGTCGGTATTGCTGGTTCATCCAGTGATTTAATTCAAATATGCGCCTGTTAATCATTTCATTAGTGGGAATTCTCCTTCACTCATCAGTTTAAGGATACGTAATGCGAATACTCTACGGAGTTCAAGGCACAGGGAATGGCCACTTAAGTCGTGCACGCGTCATGGCTAAAGCATTGATGAAACAAGATATTGAAGTGGACTTTCTATTTTCGGGACGCAAGCCTGATCAGTTTTTCGATATGGAGTGCTTTGGTGATTATCGCGTTCAAGCGGGAATGACGTTTGCGACGCACTCCGGGCGCGTGAATGTGCCACAAACTGTCCGACAAAATTTGTCCTTGTCGTTATTTAAAGATATTAAAGCCTTAGATCTCAGTTGCTATGATTTAGTACTCAACGACTTTGAACCTGTGTCGGCTTGGGCTGCGCGGCGCCAAGGCGTGCCATCCATTGGGATTAGCCATCAGGCGGCGTTAACTCATCCGGTGCCAAAACTCGGTAGCACTTGGTTTAATGAGATGCTGCTCAATTATTTTGCACCAGTGGATGTGGCGCTGGGGTGTCATTGGCATCATTTTGGCTTCCCTATTTTGCCGCCTTTTGTCGAAGTGGATGCCAGCCCATTCGAACACACGCATCAGATTTTAGTTTATTTACCTTTTGAAGATGCGGATATGATTGCTCATTTTCTGTCTCATTTTAGTGATTATCAGTTTTTGGTATATCACAGCCAACAACCTAAAGGCCAAGTTGCTGAGCACATTAAATGGCACGGTTTTAATCGTGAGGGGTTTAAGCAACATCTTGCCAGCTGCGGTGGTGTGATAGGCAATGCGGGCTTTGAGCTTGCCAGCGAAGCATTAACCTTAGGTAAAAAACTCTTAGTCAAACCACTGATTGGCCAGTTTGAGCAGTTATCGAATGTGGCGGCGTTACAACTTTTAGCGGCTGCAGATAGCATGATGAGTCTCGATGTGAACATAGTTAAGCGCTGGCTTAAAACGGCATCGCCTAATCCAATTGCATATCCAAAGGTGGGGGATACGCTGGTTAAATGGATTAACGGCGGCGACTGGCACAATAGTCAGCCGCTGTGCCAAGAGTTATGGAGCCAAGTCACGCTTCCCGATACTTGGCGTTAAACAGCATTGCTGTTTAGATGAAAAGCAACTTAGGCACTAGCTGGGTTAATGGCGTTAGCGTATAATTTCGTCAATTTTGCTGTTAGTCCCTTTCAGCACGTCTATTTTGGCCTAGCCTGGCCGTTAATTATGTTGTTATAAATGAGCCTGAAAAAGTTTACTCAGTACAAGTTACTGTTTTTAATGTTGTTATTACTTTGTGTCCTACTTCCTTTTATTCCAGATCAGGCTTACCACATCCCCGGCCCTGATATCGCTAAGCAAAATTTTCATGTGATTGAGTTTAATGATAAAGGTCAGCCCCACGACGAAAGGCAATGGCAAGGTTTAGAGACGCGAATTTTATATCCAGAGCCTGCACAGATCCCTGAATTATTGATTTTTGTCCATGGCTGGCATCATAGCGCTGAGCCTAAGGATGAAAACTTTATTGCCTTTGAGCAGTTTTATCAGCAAATGGCCGCGTCCGATACCCAGCGTAACTTGTTGGGTTTGTATATTGGCTGGCGGGGCGATAAATATGATCCTTTTTGGATCGATGGCTCAGATGATGCAAAAAGTTGGATTGAACCCTTAGATTTTCCCACTATTTTACAGCGTAAACGGGTTGCTAAACGTATCGGGCAGTTAGGTCTATCACAGTTGCTGGATAAGCTTGATAGCTTAGTAACACAGCATAAACTGCTGCGGTACACTGTGATTGGCCATAGTCTTGGCGGTGCTGTTGTTTTGCATGCGAGTAAAGATCGCATCAAAGCCGCCATTGATAATCAGCAGGATAATCCTAATTTATTCTTACTGTTAAATCCTGCCGTACCTGCTAAAGAGTATCAGCCATTAGATACGTTGGTGAGCTTAGATAGACAAAAACCGAGTATGGTGGTGTTGCAATCGAAGGGGGATTTTGCAGTGAAAGAAGCCTTCAATTACATCAAGGACGGCGAGCGCGCTGTCGGGAACTCTTGGGCGATTACCCACGATATTGACAAATGCTCTGGTGGCAATTGCACCACGCCAATGAAGATGCCTTCGGCCTTGATGGCGCACGATCAAATCCCTGGCTGTATGATGACGCTGCCTCAATCAGGCTGGAAAATTCGTGCTCGCCTGCAGGCTCGTCGTACCGTGCAAACCTGCCCCGATGCCAATATGCAAGCCGTATGGGTACTGGCCGTGTCGGACGAAATCGTCTCTGGGCACAATGGCATTCTCACTCCTGAGCATGGTAAAGCCTTGTCTGAGGTGATGCGTATGATTGATTTATATCGAAATCAATTACCTAAACATGCGGTGGAAAGCCCTGCGAACCAAGATCTTGGCACCTTAGCGCCAGAGTCAGAAGCTGCAACATCTACCGAAGGTGAAACGCCTGTGCCACAAGAGCCAGTGATTATTGTCGAGCCTTTACCTGAAGAGCAAAGCTCACCGACACCTAAGGTTAATGCACCATTGCAGGAGCCAAACGTATCACAGGAACAAGATAAGCCTGCTGCGACTGAGGCGCCACCCGCGCCAATTAAAGCGCCGGAATCAAAGCCTGAGGCTAAGCCAAATGACGGTGCAGAACCTCAACCTAAGGTTGAAACTGAAGGCATAAAGTGATTGAGTTTTAAAGAGCTTAACCTTGTTTTGAAAGTGCTTTCAATGTGTGTTCCAAACAACGTAAAAGCGCTTTTTATTTTTAATAAATGGTTCATAAGTAAATTTATTTTACTCATTTTAATTAAAAACAAATATTTCGACATTCATCGTCAAGTCTTGCGATGGCGTGCTAAGTTCGGTAGGTTATCTTGCAAACTGAAATCAATTTTGGCTTACTTTTATTTAGAGTCATTGGTTTGAGTAAATAAGTATTAGGTATATTAACGTTATTTACCACTTAAGTACTATCAGGGTTAGTGGTTATTAATCAAAAAATAATTAGTGATAAGACATTATTTTAATTCATTAAACAATGGAGTGTATATGAAGTGTTCAATTTTATCCGCCTTGGTTATTTTCGCTGTATCAAACTATTGTTTTGCAAAAAGTCATAATGTGTATGGGGATGTGCAAGTTACAGATATAAAACCAACGAGTGGTTTTATTTGGGAACGTGAAAATAAAAGTGCCCCGCAATATCCAATGGAACTCGCTCGTTCGGGCATTGCTGGTTGTGCTGTCATGTCTTTTGATATTTCAGAGTCGGGTAAGGCCGAAAATATCGAAGTCGTTAAATCTGTTCCTCAAAAATCGCTGGGTAAATACTCAAGTCAGATATTAAAAAAATGGAACTGGGTCCCCACTGCCGCTACGAACGTAATGACTTCTGAAAGAAGAACCATAAGGTTAGATTTTTGTATAGGCAATGAGTCGACGGAACAATCTCAAAATGCCTGTAAGCAACAAACGCAATTAGTATGTGGCTAACGGTAACTTAACTATTTTAAGTAGTAAGCAAGGCTTAATTGCCTACTACGGATTTTTGGTTTGCCACCTGCGCCAAGTAAAAGTGATTAGTGCGGCGAGTATTAGGCTGACCATGGCCCATGTGGGGTACTTATGCTGGTGGTAAAACGCCAGCATGGGAGCGATTTCATCGCGGATTAACACTGGGCCTAATCCAAAGAGTGCCACCCAAATGCTGGTGGCGAGAGCATTGCCAATCACAAATTGTTTTAGTGGCATTTTAGCGAGACCGCAGCCGATAAACATAAATTGTTTTAATCCCTCAACAAAACGACTCAGCACTAAAGCGGCGATGCCATATTGACCAATAACGCCATGGATTTTGTCTTCCAATTGCGGTTTTATCCAGCCCTTCTTAAGCAACACATCACCAAAGCGCCAACCGATGAAATATCCCAAACTGTTACCGCAGAGTGCAGCGCAAGCAGCGACGATTAATACCAATGGCAGTGACATTTGCCCTGTAGCGGCTAATAAACTGGCGACAATTAATAAGGATTGTCCTGGCGCCGGAATGCCAAAACCCTCGACAGCAATCGCGACAAATAGCAGCACATACCCATATTGCTGCAGCCAAGGCGTGAGTTCTGTGATGATATGTTGTAGCGCTTCTGGCATGGATGAAAGTGATCAAATCAATGGGATGATTGGGCCATCATACTCGCCAACTTCTCTGGTTGGATAGATTTATGAGCAAAGTTTCATGCCCGTTTTCGTTTGCAGTGATTAGCAAGGCTAAGGCACAGGTGATATCAATTTTGCCTTAAAAATATAAAAGGCCGAACTGAGTCCGGCCTTAATACGCTATTACTGTTGCGATTCGGCGACGATATAATGTCTAGGCGAATGCTGCTTGTAGCTGTGGTACTACTTGTTTCTTACGGCTTAATACGCCGTCTAACCACACTTTGCCATCGACGGTATCTTTACCGTAGGCACGTTGGGTCAGCTGCGCATCGTCAGACACAATCAACAACTCTGAACCTTCTTTCATGATGTCAGTCAGCAGCAATAAAACGCTGTGGCGGTTACCTTCCACTTTGAGCGCTTTGATATCGGCTTCTAGCTCGGCCTTGATATCGTCAAATACTGACAGGTCGATCACTTCTAACTGGCCGATACCGACCAAGTTACCGTTCATGTTGAAGTCTTTAAAGTCACGCATAACGAGGTCGCGTGCTGGTGTGCCTTGTACGGCTGATTTCACTTTGAACATTTCCATGCCCAGTTCTTTGAAATCTTCAACGCCGGCGATCTCAGCTAACGCTTCAACGCAGCGAATGTCGGCAGTGGTGCAAGTGGGTGATTTGAAAATCACGGTATCGCTCAAAATGGCGCACATCATGATGCCAGCGATATTTTTAGGGATAGCGACTTGGTAAAAGTCGAACATCATCTTGATCACTGTGTTGCTGCAACCTACTGGGCGGATCCAGCATTCTAACGGGGTATCTGTGGTCAGATCGCCTAGCTTGTGGTGATCGACAATCCCGACGATAGTCGCTTGGGCGATATCATCCGGTGCTTGAGTCAGTTCTGAATGGTCAACGATATACACTTGCTCGCCAGCGTAGCTGGTTTTGTATTCCGGTGCTTCGAAGCCGAAACGTTCCAAAATAAAAGCAGTTTCGGGTGACAATTCACCTAAACGTGCGGCAATGGCTTCTTCACCGATTTGGTTTTTTAAATAGGCTAACGCGATAGCACCGCAGATTGAATCTGAATCGGGGATCTTGTGACCGACAACGTAAATGGGCATTTCAGGGACTCTCCTTTAAATTTGTGACAATTTTAGCAATATTTGGCTTTAATCGGAAATAGCCAAAGCGCATATCACTGCGCTCTTCAGTTGCTATTTCTCTAAAAATCGAACGCTCAGGTTCGACAAAGATGGCTTAAGGTTTAGATCTTCACTTTTATTACGACTTTACGCACCGCCGTGGCGATATCGCCTGTGCCGGGCATATGCATGTCACCGGGGAAAAATAACGCAAACATGCCTGCTTTGAGTTTGATATAAGAGGCATTGGCTTGGTTTGCCTCGTAATCAAACTCGGCGTAATCGTGTTTTTCAAAATAGGGTTTCGAGGGTGTTTGCTCCGCTAGTGGCAAGTAACCAAACTCTTCTTCACCGCTGAAAACATATTGCACATCGATATATTTTTGATGAACTTCAAAGGGTTCTGTTGACTTATGCTTGGTTTGATAGTCATTCACTATCACAAAAATATTGTCGCCATCGAGGGGATAATTGCCTACTGGTAGCTGACTAAAGTCGGTCGTCGCTAGATGTTCTAATGCAGTCGCAAGCCGAGGGCTTAAGGATTGATAAATATGGCGGTTTTTTAAGGTATCGACGATCATCGGCTACTCGACATGGTGGAAGTGAAATGGGCGAATGGTAAAGATTATAATCCGATCACCACAGTTAGGACATAAGCTTTGTCGATTGGAAGCAGGTCTAAACATGTCGGCATAAAAAACAGGCCATTGAATGACCTGTTTCTACATCAAGTATTATTAAACTTAGCTAAAACGAGTTTAGTAAGTGTATTTGGCTTCTAAGAAGTAGTAGCCACCATTAAAGCCAAAGGGGGTATTGGTTAATGGGTATACGAAGATACCATTGAAGTTATTGTTATCTGGTCGTTTTTCTGGATACACATCAAACAAGTTTTGCACCCCAGCGGTAAAGCTTAGCGCATCAGTGGCGGCGTATCTTACCGACAGATCCATCACCCACTGATCGCTATAGTTCACATCACCCGTTGAATAACCTTCACTGTAGTCACCAAAGTAGTTTAAGCGGATATTGGTTTTAAAATCCCCGAGTTCATGGGTCAGCCCAATGCTACCCGTGTTATGCGGCGTAGCAGACGTCATGCGGGTTCTTTCTATACTATCAAAGAGTTTCTTGTCTAATCCGCCTAAAATAGAGGGTAGATTGATGTCTTGGATCTCTGTTTTATTATAGGCATAGGCTAAGTTCGCCCGTAAATCGCCCCAAGTGCCAATATCAAAGTCTTGGCTAACAACAAGATCGACTCCGCGAGTTCGGCTATCGACGGCATTGACGAAGAAGCGTGCTGAATCAGCATTGGTACCTGCTAGTGCGGTCGCAACCGCGGGGCTATCAGCAGGTCTTAGAGCGCCAGATAAAATGATGCGGTCATCAATCTCTATTTGGTAAGTATCGAGCGTTACCGCGAGGCCAGTGTTATTGGTATAAACAAGACCGAGACTAAATGATTGAGATATTTCAGGTTCTAGCTCGTTAATCCCAAGTGCCTTTGTTACTGGTGATAAGGTGTTGAAAGTACCTGATTCAATAGGAACCAGTTGCCCCGTCACTGGATCGGGATTAAATAACGTCGAGATATTGCTGAAGTACAGCTGTTGTACGCTCGGCGCTCTAAAGCCTGTATTGATAGTGCCACGCAGGGCTAAGTTGTCGGTAAAATCGTAACGACCCGCGAGTTTCCAGCTCGTGTTGCCGCCAAAGTCAGAGTAGTTTTCGTAGCGTAGCGCTGCCGCCCAGTAAAACTCGTTGGTTAATTGGTTTTCAAGTTCGGCATAAATGCCTGTGTTATCGCGCGTTTCATCAACCTCAGACTCAGGGGTAAAACCGGTGAAGCCTTGGCTACCCGCCGCTTTGCCATTATAGCCACCATTGATATACGAATCTTCTTCTCCGGCTTCAATTTCATAGCCGTTTTGGCGCCATGAAACACCGGTCGCAAACAGAATTTCAGAATCGTTTATAAAGGCAAAATAACGGGAAATATCTAAATTGATATTGGCTTCACGGGTCGATAACGTTCCTGCGTCGAACTCGGTAGGAGTTTCAGGGCCTAAGGAAGTATTTAAGGTATTGACGATATTATAGTTAAATGAATTCTTGCCATATCCCACTGAGGCATCAATATCCCAGTCACTCAGGTTGAATTCATAGCCTAGGGTAAGAGATGAATCGATAATTTTGGGGTTAATTTGCGGTAAAAAACCGTCGGGATACACTTCGGGTAAGTTACGGGCATCGAGAGCTAAACGGTAAAAAGCACCCGATTTAGTTTCACGTTGGCTAATACCACCAAAGGCATATAGTTTTCCGTCGGTAGATATAGGCTGAGCCGCATTGATAAACAAACCGACATTATCATATTCGGCATCACCAACGTGGTGGCTCTTACGGTTAAATGTCGCTTCGCGCGGATCTGCTGAGCCATCTGCTAACTTAGGGTATTGCTGCCGTGGATCTAACCCTGCGCGGTTTGTGCTGTCTTTGTGATGCGCTTCGAGGGCGACATTCACAAAGCCATCGTTACTTAAACTTATGCCGTGGTTTACACCCACACGCCATTGCTCGCCATCACCTATGTAGGTTTGTCCGGCTTGCGCCGAGACGCTTCCCCCTTGATCGCTGTCCTTGAGTACCACGTTAATTACGCCAGCAATCGCATCTGAACCGTATTGTGCCGAGGCTCCATCTCGGAGAATTTCAATGCGTTTTATCGCTGTCATTGGAATCGCATTTAAATCGACGTTAGAGGAGCCTTTTCCCATAGTGCCGCTTAAATGTACTAGAGCAGAACCATGGCGACGCTTGCCATTTACGAGTACTAAGGTGTGGTCTGGCGACAGGCCGCGTAAGCTCGCGGGGCGCACCGCATCTGAACCGTCAGTCACCGAGGAGAATGGAAAGCTATAGCTTGGCGCCGCAAATTGCAGCGCTTTAGCGGTTTCCGTCATCCCTGTTGATTCGAGTTGTTCGGCAGTAATGATATCGACCGGTGCAACACTGTCAGTTGCCGTGCGTAGTGCTATGCGTGAGCCTATGATCTCGATTTTTTCGAAGCCGGTTTGTTGCTCTTCGGCTTGGATTGCTGGAATAACCAGTGTGGATGACACTGCAAATGCGATAACGGCTAGACGCATAAAAACCTCTTAATGATGTTTGTAACCCAATACTCGAACTTAGGTGTGCAGATAAAATAACAATCTGATGCCGAGAAGGTTATCACTGTAACAATTGTTACATTAAGACGTAAATGTGCTAACTCAGAGCCTAGTGTTCTAAATAATATTTAAAATGCAGTTGAATATATTGATGAAAACCTCACTATCGGTCTGCGTGCTTTTGAGGCTTCATACGGCACAAGACAAGTTGCCGCATGCACAATACGACTGAGTTAACTCGATGATATGAATTGTTTATTGACGTATACCTTCGTGGTTTACTATTTTATTTTGCTCTAATGGCATTGGTTTTAAGGTACATAGAATTGTCAGCGTTACGATTTCTTGCAGGACCAACGGCATTTAACACCTTGGTAGAACAAGGCCTTAAAGCTGAGCATTTTACCCAGTTGCTTGCCGCCTCTGGTGGACCTAAGTGGCTTGGTATCGCAGGGCTAGATAAGTATCTGTTTTCTGAGTTTTTCAAAGACAGACAAACACCGCTTTATACACTCGGCGCTTCTTCAGGGGCGTGGCGTTTAGCGTGTTTGGCGCAGCAAGATCCCCTCGCAGCCTATGGCCGCTTAGAGGATTTTTATATTGGTCAGCGTTACGACAGCATGCCAACCCCGCAGGAAGTCAGTGCACAAGTTAAAGGCGTAGTGCAGGGGATTTTAGGCGCCAGTGGTGGTAGTGAGATCGTCAACAACGCTCATATCCACAGTCATTTAGTGGTGTGCCGCGGCAAACATTTAAATCGTTTAACGGCAAAGCTTCCGCTTGCGGCGGGGCTGGCGATGACGGCAGCGACCAACTTAGTGAGCCGTCGGAGTTTAGGTTGGCATTTTGAGCGTGTGGTCTTTAGCCAACAAGCTGCAGCATCTCCCTTTTTGCAACTCAACGATTTACCCAGTCAGCAGGTCGAATTAACCGAGGCTAATGTCGATGCAGTGATGTTAGCAACGGGGTCGATTCCTTTGTTGCTTGCCCCAGTGTCCCAAATTGAAGGCGTTGCCGATGGGCAGTATTACGATGGTGGCATTACCGACTATCACTTTGATTTGCCTTTATCCCGTGCCAAGGGGCTGACGCTGTATCCGCATTTTTATCCGACCATCAGCCCAGGATGGTTCGATAAATCCTTGAAGTGGCGCCAAGGTCGCGCTAATTATCACAATGCGCTAGTGTTGGCGCCATCGGCCGAATTTGTCGCTTCATTGCCCTTTGGCAAAATCCCCGACCGTGAAGATTTTAAGCAACTGGACACGGCGCAGCGGATGCAATATTGGCGTACGTCTGTGGCTTTGAGTGAACGTCTTGCAGAGGAGTTTGCCTCGGTTGTTGCGAGGGGAAATGTGCTGGATCGGCTAGAGCACTTCTAGGTTGAAGTGATTTGGTCTCGAAAACGGGGTTTGACATGACGTGGTTGAAATGCCCTGATTCAAAATAGCGGGGTCGCAAATTTCTTTGTGCGCTCAGCGGCTTCAGGAAGGAAATTCTTTCACCTGCTACACTCTACAATAATAGGAAATACGAATGCATTGAGTTCGTTTCCTTCTATTTGGGGCAGGAGGTTGCTATGCAAACACGAGAAATGGCGTTACTCATGCGCGATGCCTTGTTACTGCCACAGGGACGGGTGGAGGTTCGCGTGGTTGACCCCGGTCATCTGCGCATGGTGGCCGATGTATTCAAGGGAAAGTATGTGCTCGCTTTTGCCACCATTAGACCCAGTGGTAGTCCGCCCTGTTATCCCACTGCCACCCAATGTGACATTATCGATTTTAATCAGCTAGAAGATGATTCACTCAGCATAGTGCTCGAAGGGCGTCAACGCGTCAGCATCCTCTCAGCGGCGCAGGCCAAAGATAAGCTGTGGATGGCGCGTACTTTACCTTGCCGTAACTGGCAAGAAGAGCCGATTAAAGGTGAATTTGAGTTGATAAGCGCCGCATTAGAGCAATTTTATGAGGTGAATCCCGATCTGTTTGAGCTTTATTCTCAAGTGCATTTGGAAGACGCCGCTTGGGTGAGCCAACGCTGGCTCGAGGTTTTGCCTATGTATAACAAAGATAAATTAGTATTAGTGAATCAGCCAGATTGCCACAAAACCTTGGACTTCGTGCTGCAACTCATCAAGTCCCATGTGGACTGAAAAACCACAAAAAGGCTAGAATAGCGGCTTTCTATAGCCGCTTTTTTTGTGATATGACTGCATCTGCCCGCGCCGCCCAACCTTCTTACATAGTGCTTCCTGTGAATGTCACAGATAAACCCACAGTGTTTGCCTTTCTTGCACAACATTTTGCCCGTATAGGTGAAGATGTATGGCGTCAGCGGATCCTCGATGGAAAAGTGCATTGGCGGGATGGCAGTTTGATCGCCTTGGACACTGAATATCGTCCAGCGGCGCGGGTGTATTACTACCGTGAAGTGCCGGTTGAAGCGAAAATTCCCTTCGAAGAACAGATCCTATTCCAAGATGACAATGTCATTTTGGCCTACAAGCCGCACTTTTTGCCTGTGACGCCAAGTGGCAACTATGTGAACGAATGTTTGGTGCATAGACTAAGATTGCGTACTGGCATTGATACTATCGCGCCCGCTCATAGGCTTGATCGTGAAACCGCTGGAGTGATCCTGATGACGGTCGCGCCTGAAACCCGCGCGCTCTATCATCAACTCTTTATTGACGATGCGATTCGTAAAGACTATCAAGCGATTGCCAAGTTGACTCCTGAGATTATTGAACAATATCAAATTGGCTGCTTAACTTTGCCCTTGCACTGGACGGTAACAAACCGTATGCAGCCGAGCGACCCGAGTTTTACCATGAAAATCGTGGAAGGCGAGGCAAATACCCATTCCGAAATCAGTTTAGTGGCGGTAAAAGGCGATCTTGGTTTGTTCCACCTGAGCCCGATTACCGGTAAAACCCACCAACTTCGTGTGCATATGCAAAGCTTAGGTATGCCATTGTTAAACGACAGATTTTATCCAAGCTTATTACCCAAAGGGCCGGATAACTTTGCGACGCCTCTTAAGTTGATGGCGCAGCGGTTACGTTTTATTGACCCAGTGAGCGGGATGCACCACGACATGCAATGTCAAGGTTTTGAGTTTTAGTCAGCGGAAAGCATTATTTCCAGTCTGTTTAAAGGAAATAATCGGGTGCAATTGTGTGCTTGACCCTGTGATGGTATGAATACAATCTGCAGTATCTGAGTCTCTGCCATAGGGAGCCATATTACGATTGTTTAAAGGAAGTCCATTATGACCAAATCTGCGATCTTCTCTATCTTGCTTTGCGCTGCAGTATTAGTGGGGGCCATGTATTTTGGTGACTGGACTAAGCAGCCTTATCTGAATGACATTGCCGCCGAGATCCGTAAGGCGAGTGCGGTGATTGAACCGAAGAAACCAAGTTCGTCAGGCACATCGACAGCAGAAGTCGATGCCGAGCGGGATCAAAGCCCTAAGATCATTTGGGATCAAATGGCGCATGAAAAACCGTCGAATAAGTCGCAGCCAGAAGCACTGATTTTTAATCAGGCTCAGCCAAAACCTGCCAAAACCGATGAGGCGCTATCCAAAAATACGCCCTTGATGGATTCTGGCTCTGGTGCCACTCAGCCTGAAACGGTTAAACATAATAAACCCGTTTAATCTGTTATTCCTGTTTGGGTGGTTCGAACAGGGTTTCGCTCATATCGCCATGTAAAACCGCAATTTTTGTTGGTGCACCATCATCTGCTAATTCCAACATACCTATTCCGCTTTTATTCACTAGACGTTTACTTGGCTCACCATTTGGTCGCCTGCCACGCAGCAACATACGTTTACGTTTTGTCAGCAAGTTAAGTGGTGAAAAGTGGCCATAAAACCAGCCATTGAGTTTATCGAAAATCGGTAACAGCTTCTCAGGGAAGTGATTTTTAATACCGCTGCAGGTGATTTGGTAGATGTTAGGGCTACTGCGTCTAAAACGAATACTGATGTCGTAACTAAAGGAGTAATGCACATCGCCGGAGAGGATCACAAACTCCTCTGGGGTTTTACGGTGCATAAAAATACTCAGCAGTGCATTGGCGGCGCCCGGGTGGGCCATCCAGTTTTCGGCGTCTACTAACAGGGAACCGCCGATCAGAGTGGCTGTACGCTGCACAGCTTCAATCAACTTGACCCCAAACATGGGCGCAGGTGAGACGATAATGACCTTCGACTGGCCGAGTAACTCTTGCTGCAAATCCATTAACGCCTCCCAATCCATCAAGCCGGAAGGTTTTGCGAGATTAGATTCACTGCGCCAGCGGCGGGTACGCGTGTCGAGCACGACCAGTTTGGGCGAGGACTCTAAGGTGTAATGCCACTGCTCAAATTTAAGTAATTCATCGATGAGCAGATCCTGACTTTCGCTTTCTTGTCGCGTAAAAAACGCATCGAGCAGCGGGCGGATATCGGCGGCAAATTTATCAGGCGCGTTGCCAAGTCCTTGGAATAAGGTGTAGCCGATTAATGCATTACCAATAATGCGTTTCGAAAATGCGTGTTCGTAGGCCGCTTGTTCCCATTTAGCCGTCAGGTTCCAATCATCGGTGACGTCGTGGTCATCAAACATCATATAAACGGGAATGTGCGCCATAAAGCGCCTGACTTGCCCTAGCCCAGCTTTAAAGCCAAGCAAGTGTTGCCACTCATTTTGCCAGCGGGCGGTATTGGCGGGTGATAAGCCGTCGACATCCTTCGAGATATTCACTAATTCCCACAGCTCAGGTGACCAAGTGAGTAAATACAGGGCGATGATTTCATTTAGGCTGACCAAATGATTTACGGCGATGGAGGAGGTAAAAATGGGGTGATTGCGATACCAACGCCAAAGCGCGGTTTTGGCCGGATATTGGGTATGAGGCAACAGGTTTTTATGCCGTTGATACAAATATGCGGGTTGATAATGAATGTCTTCACTAGTGGTGATGCTCGCGCCTTCAAATTGCTCATGTTTAAGACCAAGCAAATCGATGACTTGCCCTATGGCGCTTAACATAGGTCCTGCAACATCATCAATATAGACCTGATCACCACTCATTATGATAAGTGCAGGGCGATCATCCTCCGCATCCCTGTTGATTATCTTGGCTAAATGGGTATCGGCGGCGACCAGTGCATCGTCACTGTGGTGATGCGGATTGCGGCAGGAACCGTGGAATACTTGGGTTAATTCAGGGGTAAAACGTACACTTGGCGTCGACGCATCGCCGTAGTTTAGCTGGCTTATCGTGGCAAAAATATCACCATGTTGAGCGGTAGACACTTGGTAAGGTGTGACGATATTGGGCGCGAGCAACTCTGGGCGCGACAGTATTATTAGATATTGATGGGCATGTTGCCCGAGTGGCACATAGTGTAAATCGGCATCCTGCAACAGGTACTCTTGCTCACCAAGACGCAGCTTAAGTTCAGTTAATGGCTCACGACTTACAAACCACAGGGTAAAGTGTGAGGCATCGCAGTGGCGCAGCATGGGGCCAGCTAATATCAGAGGAAGTGTCGTACTCAAATTCTGCCTATGGGTATTTGGGTTAATCTTGCATGAGTTAACCCTAAGTAAGTTTGGTTTAGAAGAGTAAACAAGTGCGTTGAATATGAAAAGCTTTTAGAATTGTTAGCCATAAATATGCGTTGAAACTGAATGGGGCGATATGGCTAAGATTATGGTCACGGGGGCAACAGGGCTACTCGGCAGAGCTGTCGTAAAACAGCTTGAATTAACAGGACATGAGATCATCGCCACGGGTTTTAGCCGCGCAAGTGAACGAGTGCATAAACTCGATCTTACCGCCCCTTTGGATGTCGAGGCATTTATCGCCCGCGAGCAACCGCAAGTGATAGTGCACTGCGCCGCCGAGCGTCGCCCCGATGTTTCCGAGCAAAATCCGCAGGCGGCATTGGCGCTTAACTTAACCGCGAGCCAAGCCTTAGCTATGGCAGCTAAGGCCAATAACGCTTGGCTTATCTATATTTCCACTGACTATGTGTTCGATGGCACTCAACCTAAGTACGCTGAAGATGCAGTCACTCATCCGGTTAATTTTTATGGTGAATCTAAGCTAAAGGGCGAAGAGATAGTGCTAGACACTAGCGCTGATTTTGCCGTGCTACGCTTGCCAATCCTTTACGGTCAAGTAGAAAAACTGAGTGAATCTGCTGTGCTAGTGCTGGTTAACCAATTGATTGAGCGTCACGCTCAGGGTGTTGATCATTGGGCGATACGCAGTCCAACCTCGACCGCCGATATTGCCCAAGCCATAGACAAGATGATTGCACAGCATATTGAACATTCTACCGTGCAGGGGATTTATCATTTTAGCGCCGCAGAGACTATGACTAAGTATCAGATGTTGTTGACCTTAGGAGAGATTTTACAACTCAGTACAGCGCACTTAACGCCTGAGTCTACGCCGACAGATAACACCAAGCGGCCAAGGGATTGCACCTTAAGTTGTGCGCGTTTAGCTGCGCTGGGGATTTGTTCTGAAATTAATTTTGCCACTGGCGTGCGCCAAGCATTAACACAATCGAGTGGTGCACTTGCCACGCTCAGACTCACTCTGTAGGAATCGCCATGGCTAAGATCTTAGGGACCAGTCTACAGGCTGCCGACCAAGTCGCATTACTGCGAACCTTAGGTTTGCTGCTGCAAATAGGCTTAACCACGTTTGCCGCCGATACTTTTGGCCTTAGCCTGCAAATGGAGCCGTTAGTGCATGTGTTAGTGCTGGAGGTGTTATACCTTTCGCTCACATTGGCGCTACGTAAACCCTTATTTGCTAAGGAGCGCGGCCTCTTTATTGCGCTCAGCTTAGACACGCTATTTTGGATATCTTGGTTGCACTTTTCCGGCGGCGCGACCAATGCGTTTATCTCGTTATTACTGTTGCCGATTGCACTTGCTGCTGTGACTTTGCCGATCTGGGCGCCTTGGGCACTGACGGCTATTTCAACCTTTGCCTACAGCCTGATGATCTTTACTGTGCCCGAATCCCCCATGCAGCACCACGGTATGGACATGAGTTCCCACTATTTAGGCATGTGGTTCAACTTTGTGATTTCAGCTTTGGTGATGACAACCAGCGTAGCGTTAATCACTAAGCGTATGCGCCGCCAAGATGCGCAGTTAGCTTATATGCGCGAAGGGCAATTGCGTCAGGAGCAACTCTTAGCCCTAGGTACAGTATCGGCGCAGATGGCGCATCAATTGGCCACGCCGCTCTCGAGTCTGAGGTTATTACTCGATGAAGTAAAAGAAGACATGAGCGATACCTCGATAACGATTGTCGAGATGGAAACTGCGTTAGGTCGCTGTGAACATACGCTTGCCGAGCTGAGATTAGCGACGGAGTCGATCCGCGATCGCCGCCAGCGCCCACTAAAGATCATTGAGCTGGTGGACAGTTTAAAGCAAAAAACCTTGTTGTTAATGCCGCAAACTGAACTGAATTGGTTGATCACTTGTATGCCTGAACAACTGGCAGAGCAAAGTATTCTGACTGATATGAGTTTAACGCCAGCCATCATGGCCTTGATTGAAAATGCTGCCCGCGCTAGCGCCGAAACCATAGGTGCGCCGCAGGTGGATATCAGTTTAGATATAGCGCCAAACGAAGAGCAGATCTACTTGCAGATCCGCGATTATGGCACTGGTATCGCGCCCGATTTATTGCCACAGTTGGGCACCTTACTCATAGAAAGTCCCAAGGGTTTAGGTGTCGCTTTGCTACTCAGTCATGCCAGTTTAGAGCGTTTGGGTGCAGAGTTGATTTTGGCTAATCATCCCCAAGGTGGCACTGTGGCACAAATTCGTTTCACTATATTAAGGGAGCTGGCGTCGTCTGTATCGCACAAGACTAAGGTTAGTGACGAGGTAAGTTCATGAAACGTTTGTTGATTGTTGAGGATGACCTTTCCCTTGCGAGTATTTTAGGCCGCCGATTAACACGCCATGGCTTTGAATGCCGATTAACACATGATGCCAGTGATGCTCTGCTGGTGGCGCGGGAATTTCGTCCTAGCCATATTCTTTTAGATATGAAGCTTGCCGAAGCCAATGGCCTAGGATTAATTGTGCCGCTGCGTCATCTGCTGCCCAAGGTGACTATGGTGTTACTCACCGGCTACGCCAGTATCGCCACTGCGGTGGAAGCGATTCGTCTCGGCGCCGATAATTATTTAGCTAAACCTGTGGATACCCAAACCTTGCTCGCCGCACTGGAAATGGATGGGCATTCCCATACTCTTCAAGAAGATGAAGTCGACGATTCGCCACTTAATCCTAAGCGTTTGGAGTGGGAGCATATTCAGCAAGTGCTCAATGCTAACCAAGGCAATGTGTCCGCCACGGCTCGCCAATTGGGAATGCATCGTCGGACGTTACAACGTAAATTGCTGAAGAAACCAGTGGGTGAAAGTGGACATTTGAAGTAACGATTCATCCACGTGTGGGCAAGGGGCAAGGGGCAAGGAGCAACAGGCAACAGCTTAAGGCAAACCTTATGAGGTACTGAGGCTGAGCCGTTTGACCATAAAAAATGCCACTCAAAAGGGCTGAGTGGCATTAACAAGAAAACGAGAAGTGAATCGATGAATTAGCGCTAGGATTTTACGCTAGCGCCACTGCACGATTAGGTTATGCGATTAAAAATTAACGGTTTCTTCGTTTGAGCAAGGGCCGTTAGTTTCACACACTTTATAGGTGAAGCTTGCGCCAGCTAGGTCAGTGAAGCGGTCAATAAACGATGAACTGCTTGAAGTACCCACCGCAACACCGTTACGGAAGATAGTATATTCATCAGCGTTGTGACCTTCCCATTCGAGTGCAACACGAATGCTGCCGCGACGAGATTTGTTCGCATTTTTTACTGCCATTTCTAATGCGACTTCAGGGACTTCAACCGCAAATTCTGCCGAAGTGCTTGCTGTTGCGCCATCGTTGTCAGTTACAGTCAGTGTCACTGTGTAGCTGCCTGACTGGGCATACTGATGATTGACACTCGCACCTGCGGCATTTGTACCATCACCAAAATCCCAGTTCCATGACGTCAGGTCGCCATCGCTGTCAGTACTGGTGCTTGTGAAGCTACCGTTACCGTTAGCAAAGCTTGCAGTAAAGCCTGCGGTTGGAGCTTGGTTTGGTGTGTCATCGCCGTCATAAGCACCCACTAGGCTCACACCTGTGTAGCTGCTATAGCCGCTGACCATCACCCAATAAGTTCCCGTTTGAGCAGGATCAATAGCACAGCTTTCGGCATTACCTGACTTGTATGGACGGCAATCATAGCTGCTAGACGTCGGCGCTTGACCAAATTTAACATACATGTCCGCATCACCTGTGCCGCCTGACATATTGAAGCTCAGGTTAGTTGCACCGCTAGCGACGTCTAGTTTGTAGTATTTTTTGCTACCTGACGCACCCGCCAAACCTGTCACAGCAACACCGTTGGCGAGCTCAGTGGCTTCTGGTGGTGGCGGTGGTGGTGGGGTTTCGCAAGGGGTGATACCCACAGCGGCAAACGCAGTGACCACATCGCTAGCATTTAAGCCTAAGTCAGTTGCGGCCGATTTAACACCACAGGCGCCTTGCCAGAATAAGCTGTCCGCCGTCCAATATAATTGGTTAGCGACTACAAATGTTTGGAATGCTTTGCGTGTATCCCAACCCGGTAAGTTAGCTAAAGTGTAGAAAGCTTTATTGAATACACCTGAACTGTGGTGCACATCGATGCCATCATAGTAATCGTCGATATGACCGATTGAGATACCGTCTAAGGTTGGATCTGCCATGTAGCGCAGTGCACCGCTGCCTTTAAAGATATCGGCGCCGACTAACCAGTCGTTTGTGCCGTGCATGTAAAATTCAGCAGCTTCACCCGCCATATCTGAGAAGGCTTCGTTCATGCCGCCAGATTGATCTGCGTAAACCAGCCCTGAGTTTTGTTCAGTGAACCCGTGGCTCACTTCGTGTGCCGAGACATCTAAGCTCACTAATGGGTGGAAGGTTGTTGCGCCATCACCGAAGGTCATAGCGCTGCCGTCCCAGAAAGCGTTTTCGTAGTTGTTGCTGTAGTGAACTCGCATCGTTAACTGAAAGGTTAACGGTGCAGTGTTGTACCACTCGCTATACATGTTGTAGATCACGTTGCCGAAGTAGTGCGCATCGTTTAATGGCGAGTAAGCACCGTTGATCTCTTTGACTGTGTTTCGCGGACAAGTATAAGAGAAGGCTGTTGCGCCTGATGTGGCACCGTTTAGGTTAACGGTTTTCACGTTAGGTGAGTTCATGGTGCAAGTGTCACCGCTCACTTCAACGTCTAAGCTAGAAAAATCAGTACCGTATTCGTATTGGCCAGTCTTAATGTTACCGCCTGGACCTGTGCCGGTTGCAGCATGGTTAATCCCTTCCCAACGCTTGAGCACTTCACCTGAGTGCGCGTCAACCATAGTGAATGGGCGGCTTGGTTCATCGCCATATACTACAAATGAAGTCACATAAACGAGGCGAGTTTTAGCGGCATCATCGAGGTAAAGCCATAATTTTGCTTGTTTGTTTTCAGCTTTTTGGCCTGCAACGGCTTTGTCAGACTTGCCACGGATCGCAATATCTAACGCTTTGTTAGCCGTTAAAGTGGGTTTGACAAAATCAGCCGACTTTTCAATATTTTTTAATACGCGGCCAGACATGTCGCTGTAAAAGCCTATGCTCGATTGTGACGTCGCAACAGAGAAACCATAAACAGGTACGCCATGGAAATATTGTTGTAAACGTTGTTTTTGCTTGCCTTGACCTAGGTTGAGTTTTTTCTCCACTTTGAGTTGGCTACCTGCGTCTAAGCTGAACTGAGACACTAAGTTATTGCTTGAAGACGCGCTTCTAAGAGTACCGACATCGACAACATCGGCAGCAAATGCGGATGTGCCTAAAGTGGCCGACACAGCAATGAAGAGTAGCGACAGTTTTTTGTTTAGCATCATGCTTGAAATCCTTTTTCCGTTTTGTAAATAACGTTGGAATGCCATACAGCTTAACTGGCTCGGGCGAGCGTTTTTTATTGTGATTTCTACAGGGTCGTCGGCATCCCTCTGCCATGGCCGCATAGAATGAGCTGTTGCTCAGGCGGAAATTCTCAGGTTTTTATTCTGTGCAAAGCGTGAATAACCGCATGACTCTAGATGTTATTTAAATGTAAAAGTGTTAACAATCGTACAAAGGAACTATCTTCAACGTTCATTTAGACGCTTTTAAATCTGAATTAGGACTTTTGGGTAATAGCGATTTTGCCAAGCGGAAGGGTGATGCACTTGAGTGTTTTAAAATAATTTAATGATTTATTTCAATTGTTTATTTTTCAGTGTTCTTGAAAAGGCTTGATTAAGGATGGGGTGTGCGTTGGGGGCATCATCCTATCAAGGGGTTAAAACCCTCGGCTTTGATTTATTAATTTAGAAAGACTCCATCGGAGTTGCCGCTGCTTGACTTGCTCTTCAGTTTATTTCACCAAGGTAACTCTGTGCCATCGTAGGCAAAAAAACGCCCTGTTTGTGCGGGTGTAGCATTGGCAATGATGGGCAGTAAGCAGTTGGCGACATACTCAGGTGTAAACAGTTTGCCTTTGGGGACACTCTGTTGAAATGGCTGAGATAATGGCGTGTCTGTCGTGCCCGGATGCAGAGACAACACCACGCCGTGTTTCATGGTGCGTAGCCATTCAATCGACAGTGTTTTGAGAAACATATTCAGCGCGGCTTTTGAGGCGCGATAGCTGTACCAGCCCCCTAATTTATTATCGGTAATACTGCCGACTCTCGCCGATATCACCGCAAACCTTGCCGAGTGGCTTTGTGTTAATGCCTTAGCAAAGTGCTTCGCCAACATGATGCTGGGCAGGGTATTGAGCGTTAAATTGTGCTGGAAAAAGTCGATATCAAGTGACTGTAGGCTTTTTTCTGGCCCTTTATCTTGGGTGTGTAAAATTCCAACACAGTTAATAATCCAGTCTAATTCAGTGAGTTGTTCGCTTAGCTGTTTAATCTCAGCTTCATTGGTCACATCTAATGCATGCCATTGGATTTTATCCTGCCTGTCTTGGGGAAGATGATGCAAGTAGGTGGCGTGCACAGTGGCGTTGGGATAGCTTTCTTGAATTTGCTTAACCATGGCTCTGCCAATACCCCCACTCCCGCCGACGATAAGTACTTTCATCACAAACTCTCCCTATCCAAATATCTATATCAAATTCTTTATATCAAACTCTTTATATCAATGAGTCACGCTTAACATTACTCAGCTACAAACGGTTTAGGTGAACGAGGTTGTGTTCCGCTGTGGCTAATATGGCGCTTCTTACGGACTCGTCCATTTTGTCCCAAGTTTGGTATAGCATGCCGATCCTAGGATTTTGCGATAATCGCACGCGGTGTTTGTCCATAAAGCGCCAATAAAAGCTATTGAACGGGCAGGCGAGTGTGCCGCTGCGCTCTTTTATCTTGTAATGACAGCCGCTGCAGTAATCACTCATTTTATTAATGTAAGAGCCGCTGGCGGCGTAGGGTTTAGTACCGACAATGCCGCCGTCGGCAAACAATGCCATGCCGCGGGTGTTGGGCATTTCAACCCATTCGATGGCGTCAACATACACGCCTAAATACCACTCATCGACTTGATTTGGCTCGATTTCGGTTAATAAGCAGAAATTGCCGATCACCATTAAGCGCTGAATATGATGGGCGTAGGCAAAATCTAATGATTGGGATAAGGCTTGTCGCATGCAGTTCATTTTAGTGTCGCCATGCCAAAAATAATCGGGCAGCGTCCCATGGACATCGAGCGCATTAGTGCTGGCGTAATGCGGCATATTCGCCCAGTAAATGCCGCGAACGTATTCTCGCCAACCTAATATCTGCCGCACAAATCCTTCGACTTGAGCGATATCAATCTCAGCATTAGTTTGATAACTTTCGATGGCCGTATTGATGACTTCTAACGGGCTGATTAATTTACTGTTAAGGCTGAATGATAGTCGACTATGGTACAAGCTCCACTTGGCAGGATGTTGCGCTGTCATGGCATCTTGAAAACGGCCAAAGGAAGGCAAGCAAACCTGACAAAAATACGTTAATAATTCGAGGCTTTGCGCACGGTTTATCGGCCACAGCAATGGCGCATCAATACGACCCATGGTCGGAATTTGATGACGTTCAAGACGTGCGAGAATTTCCGTCACATCGAAGCTAAACATTAATGGCTCAGGCAAGACTTTTATATCTTGAGTTTTAAGTTTCTGACGGTTGCTGACATCAAAGTTCCATTGCCCGCCGAGTGGTTTTGCGTCATGCATCAAGATGTTGTAACGCTTACGCATGCGGCGATAAAAGTGCTCCATCATAATGTGTTTGCCGACGGGGAACTGCGCATCGATTTCGTCAAAGGGCAAGATAAAGTGCTCAGTATCGACACAGTTCACCACGGCTGTGTTGAGTTTAAGCTGACTTAATTGCTCAAGTAAGCGGTATTCATCAGGCCTTTGGTATTCAAACTTGATCGCGCCAACCTGTGTCACTTGATGTTGAATTAGAGTCAGTAGATCGCTATAGCCTTGGGTGCCATCATGAGTGTCATCTAGATTCAAATAAAGCACTTGATGCCCTTGCGCACGCAGCTCTTTGGCAAATTGCGCCATTGCCGCAAAGAAGGCACATATCTTTTGCACATGATGGGTCACATAAGTGTTTTCTTGGTGCAGTTCTGCAATCACATACAGCACTTGATCATCAACGCGGTTAAACCAAGAATGCTGGGCATTGAGTTGATCGCCTAAAATTAACCTGACGGTATGAAATTGCTGTAATTGCATTAAGTGGACTCGTTGAATGACTTTCGCGGTTAAGCATTTCGCGATGGGATATTGCCTGACATTACGAATTGGGTTGCAGTGAGGATCACAAAGCAGGGTATTTGTCGTGATTTCGACAAGGAGGTTTATCTGTAAACTTCGTTTAATTGCGTTTAAAAGGCTTTTAAAAGCTAAATCAAAGTCGTGGGGCTTCACCCCACACCCGACCAAAAGGGGAAAAGCGCCTGTTCCCCTTTTGGAAATCCCCCGGCGTCCCTAGCGAAGTTACATGCATTAGTTACTGGTCTCATACTCCAATAAAAATTGCCTAACGGCTCAGATGGGACATCCCTGTCCCCCCGAGCCTGCGCCATCATCCATGATGCCGCCACGGCATTTTTATCTGCGTATTTCGATAACTTCGCAGGGGAAGGTGAACTCCTAAAGTTTCGGTGTTAGCTTCTAATCTCAAAAAAATTTTGCCTGTCCTATCTTTTTCATTATTTTATAGTATGTTACTCAATTTTAATGCGTCACTTAACGCAGCAGGAGCTTAGTTCGTATGCGGGAATATGATGGGATTGAAAAGCGTTACCAAAGGCCAGATGCCGATTTAGCTAAAAGTTTGATGATTATCGAAAATTTATTGGGTTTTATGCCGCTAGAGGATAGGTTGGAATTTGATTTGTCTTTTTGGGCTGGCGGTTCAGGTGTATTTGATAAGTTGGCGGTTTCATGTTCTGTGACTCCCGAGCAAATGAAACTCGCTCAAGATAAGTTGAGACTCTATTCCCCAGAGGCGGCGATAGCATTGGATGAATGGCGTGATGATTTTATTTGGTTAGTGGAAGATGAAGACGTTTGTACCGATGTGCTGGTTAGGTCGGCGCATTTTATTAATGAGAATAAAGCGCCATTTCAAGATGTTTGTCTTAAAACGCAGTCTATTTATTTCGCTTACATGAGTGATGTGAATGGCTGGACTGCGGTATGGGGTCAGCAAGATAGGCTCAATTATGCTTATTTCTGCCAAGGATAGCCTTTATCTTTAAGTGATTACCGACAATTGCCAGTTAAGTCTTATTTACCAGTCCGTAATCAAGGGCGTAGCTTTCAAGCTTGGCATCGAGATCATCTAAATCTTTATAAAACTCGTCATCGAGCTTATCGAGTACGCTGTACAGGTCTTGGTTATCGGTTGCGGCTAAACGACGATCTCTGTCGATTGGTACTGGCTTTTCGCCAAACACGGCCTGTTTTGCTTGGTGCAGTAAGTTTAACGAGTGGCTTGCTCCCATTTGGATAAGTCCACGTTCAGCAAAGGCGTAATGCTCACCTGAAGAGTTGTCGAAATACTGAATAAATCCACCATTATAGACTTCGCCAGATAAGCAGTTCACCGCATAGTAGTTTTGTTTCTCTGGTCTAAGCGTATAAAAACCTTGATCTTTGTTATGTACCCTTACAACAAGATCTCGCCAAAAGGCTCGAAAGGGACAGGTTTTATCGAGTTCACGCTCTTGTTGGTAGTATTCCTTCGCACGCTCGAGATTTGCACGTATGCCATTTTTGCAGGGCATGCATAAACCCTCATTTTTCTCGGCGGTACTCGGAAGGATTAAGGTTTTACATTCTTGGCAGGGGATTTTTTCCGACATGGTCTTTCCTTTGATACTCAAGTCAGTAAGAGAAGTCACAGCTTCACAAGCTACCCATTGTTAAATTCTCTGTTTCTAGAGTTTACATCCCACAATTAAGTGTCCATTTACCTAACGTACTAGTTGTACTTTATGTTCATGGCGATCAGCGGTTCGCGTGAGGCTTTTTCGGCGCGTAGGCGGGCGAGGTATTTTTCCCATAGATCCACTTGGTGGGTGGCGAGATCGTAGAGTACTTTCCACGAGAATAGGCCGGTATCGTGGCCGTCATCGAAGACGATTTTTACTGCGTAGTTACCGACGGGTTCTATGGCGCTGATGTTGACGTTTTTCTTGTGGGTGACCAGCTTTGGATTACCGTGACCATGCACTTCGGCCGAGGGCGAGTAGACTCTGAGCATCTCGCAGCTGAGCTGATATTGCTCACCATTGTCGAAACTGATTTCTAGAATGCGTGATTTACGTTTCAGTTTAAGATCGGTGACATTGGGCGTTGCTGTGGTCATAGGTTGGCTACCAAGAAAATGCTAAGGATAGGATAACGACTCATTAAAATAACACCTGACTAATGTAACCACTCGCGGCCAAGGATACAAAGGGTAAGCGAGAGCCTTGGTCAGGCTTTTTCGTTTAAGTCACACTTTTGCATTTGAGTCGTTCACCGCCAAGTCGTTTGGGCTTTGGCGGTGAGCGGGTTTTGCACTAGAGGATAAAGCGGCTGAGATCTTCGTCTTGGACTAAGTTGTCTAAGTGGGCACTGACATAGTCGGCGTCGATAACAAAGGCGGAGCCCGATTTTTCCGATGCCTCGTAGGAGATATCTTCCATCAGCCTTTCCATCACAGTGTGTAAACGACGGGCGCCGATGTTTTCGGTGCGCTCGTTCACTTGCCATGCGGCTTTCGCAATGCTGTCGATACCCGATTCGCTGAATTCAACTTTCACGCCTTCTGTGCCCATCAGCGCGATATATTGCTCGGTGAGCGAGGCGTGTGGCTCGGTTAAAATGCGTTTAAAATCATTGGCTGATAATGCATCTAACTCGACACGGATCGGTAAACGACCTTGTAATTCAGGAATTAAATCCGACGGTTTAGACATCTGGAATGCACCAGAGGCGATAAACAGTATGTGGTCGGTTTTTACCATGCCGTGTTTTGTGGTGACTGTGCAGCCTTCGATCAGCGGCAGTAAGTCACGTTGCACGCCTTCACGGGAAACGTCTGGGCCTGAGGTTTCGCCGCGCTTACAGATTTTGTCGATTTCGTCGAGGAACACTATGCCGTGTTGCTCAACCATTTCAATGGCTTGTTCTTTTAAATCTTCTTGATTGACCAGTTTGGCGGCTTCTTCTTCGATCAATAGCTTAAAGGCTTCTTTGATCTTCATCTTGCGACGTTTTGCTGGTGCTTGGCCCATGTTTTTAAACAGACTTTGCAGCTGGTTGGTCATTTCTTCCATGCCTGGAGGCGACATGATTTCAACACCAATTTGCGGTTGGGCCACATCGATATCGATTTCTTTATCGTCTAATTGGCCTTCGCGCAGCTTCTTGCGGAACACTTGGCGGGTGTTTGAGCTGGAATCGGTTTCTGTGCTTTCCCAGTCGTTTTTCGGCTTAGGCAACAGGGCATCGAGAATGCGCTCTTCGGCATTTTCTTCGGCGCGTTGGCGGCACTTACCCATTTGCTGTTCACGGGTCAGCTTGATGGCGATATCGGTCAAGTCGCGGATGATTTGCTCGACTTCTTTACCGACATAACCCACTTCTGTGTATTTAGTCGCTTCGACCTTGATAAAAGGCGCGTTGGCAAGCTTGGCTAAACGGCGGGCAATTTCAGTTTTACCTACGCCAGTTGGGCCAATCATCAGGATGTTTTTTGGGGTGACTTCTTGACGGAAATCCACATCCAGTTGCATCCGGCGCCAGCGGTTACGCAGGGCAACAGCAACAGAACGTTTGGCCTTTTGTTGGCCAATAATGTGTGCATCCAGCTCGTGGACAATCTCACGGGGGGTCATTTCAGACATAATATTCCTCACGGGCTGTTTAGTAATTGAGTTCTTCAATCGTCTTGAATTGATTGGTGAATACGCAGATATCCGCAGCAATGGTCAGGGATTTTTCAGCGATTTCTAAGGCCGATAGCTCGGTATTTTGCAATAACGCAAGGGCCGCCGCTTGGGCATAGTTGCCGCCTGAACCAATAGCGACTAAGTCGTGTTCTGGCTGAACGACATCACCGTTACCTGTGATGATAAGCGAGGTTTCGGCATCGGCCACGACGAGTAGGGCTTCGAGTTTGCGCAGCATACGGTCGGTACGCCAATCTTTGGCGAGCTCAACGGCCGAGCGCAATAAATGGCCTTGGTGCATTTCGAGTTTGGCCTCAAAACGCTCGAATAGGGTGAAAGCATCGGCGGTGCCGCCTGCAAAACCTGCCAGTACCTTGTTGTGATATAAGCGACGCACTTTTTTGGCGTTACCTTTCATTACGGTATTGCCTAGGGAGACTTGGCCATCGCCGGCGATGACAACTTGATTATTACGGCGTACTGATACGATAGTGGTCACAATGAATCCTCTTCTCTGGCCCGCAATGACAAATCATGCGGTGGATGATGGAGTAGATATGGGGATAGATGACAATAATTCAAGTTATAGCGAGAAAAGCCAAAGGAGTTTGCGATCTTTCGCGCACCTTTGGCTGCAAAAATAAGCGCTTACTGGGGAAGGGTTGAGCGACCGACTTCAGTCTTTCCACTATAGGGATAGTATTTAAAATCCCAGTTTTCACTGCCGAAGCTGCGATCGTCCGAGACATAGTTGAAAATACAGTAAGCATTGGGATCGGTAATGTCGACGGCACCATACCAGTAAACAATGTCGACATTGGGAACTGTGCGCCAAGTATATTGAGTAGCAATGATAAATTCATTATTAGCCAAAAGACCTTGCCATAACTGACCGCAATAATCGCCCTGCAATTTAACACCGGCATCAGCGGTTGCAGTCTCTGTTCCCAGTGGAAATCCTGTCGTGCTCGAGTCGAGTTTACCATCGCCATAGCAGGCGAGATCTTGGGTATAACCTGAGTGACCGCCTGCAAGCCAGCAGCTGTGGTAAAGCTTAACGCCAGAGGTAAAGGCCGCAAATGCGGTTTTGGCTCTAGCATCGTGGGCATCTTGGCCTAGGTTTAAAAACTTAGGTGCCGCAACGACGGCCAAGATCCCAAGGATGATAATGACCACAACCAGTTCTATTAATGTAAAACCCTTCGATGACTGCAAACGACTCATATTGCTCACCTATCTGTTAGAGGGGGATATTCTAACGGAACTTCGATTCGCAATCAGTAAGTCATTGATAGTATTTATTTGTTTAACATTCTGTTTAACGTTTTGGTTACATGAACTCAAATAGAAGAGGGCAAGCCGCAAAATGGCAGGGGTTACCTTCGTCATTAATGTCATCGCCCGCAGGTAAACGACTTATAAAGTGGTGTCGTCTATCACTTGGTAGCGGGTTTGTACGTAGCCATTGTCATATTGCTGCGTGTGGATTGGCATTAATTGAAGCGCTTGAGCTAAGTCGCCAAAGAGCGGAATACCTTTACCCAGTAAAGTGGGGATACGAGTGAGCGTGAGTTCTTGAATTAGCCCCGCCGCTAAAAAGCCTTGGATCGTTTGGCCACCATCGATATAGAGATGCTTAAAGCCACGGGTTTTAAGTTGTTCGCTAATGCTTGCTGTATCGCCATTGAGTACTTGTAAGTGCTCACTTAACGCCGACGGCACTGTTATACCTCTGCGGCTTAATACAAATACTGGGATATTTACATAGGGCCAATCACAATCGAAGGAGAGGACTTTCTCAAAGCTTTTACGTCCCATCACTATCGCATCGACAGTGTCGATAAAGGCATGATAACCAAAGTCTTCATCGGGATTTGTACTGGGATGCTGGTTTAAAAAGTCGATATCCCCATCGGGAGTGGCGATATAGCCGTCGAGGGTCGCGGCAATAAAAACGGAGGCTTTCATTTATCTTCCTTAATGCTATTTTCGAGCGTGTTTCTCTAGTGATTCTTTTAGTGCCTGTTGCTGAGCGAGGCAGTCTTGTTTTGCTTTGCCCGACATATCGTTACACGTTTGACCTTTATCTGGGCCTTCTAATATGGCGGCTGCAACATAAACAGCGGCATCGGCTGCATTGCATTCTTGTTTGCTGTAGGGGGAATTTGTATCACATTTTGAATTAAGCGGCCCAACGCAGCCACTCATACAGGTCAAGGCTAAGGCGCTAAAACTGAGTAATATTAAAGGCTTGAACATTCGCTCTTCCATGATTCTTATTATTTGAGACGGTTGGAAAGTATATAACTGCTTTACAGACGGAGCTAGAACTGGATCGTTTCATTTCCACTTTGGTTGTTATCTCAGAGTAAGGCATTCGCGGGTGGGAGAAAAAATCCCCGAGGGCATAGTTACCCTCGGGTGGAGGTTCAAAAAGCAGTGGATTTCTTGAGCGCCTGCGGGGCACAAAGGAAGGAACCTATGGCGTGATTGTGCGGGCTGATACGACATTTCACAAAGCCAAATGCGCAACCTGCGACAGCTTGTCGCAGGTTGGATGAAAACTGTGTAGTTACGGTATCTTGAATGGTCGGGGTAAAAAGGGTTTAACGGTTAAATCCTTATGCGTGGCGAGAAGGCTTAACGATTGTTTAGTGACCACGGGTGATTGACTTATAAGACAGAATTCAGATTGCCTAAGTGTTGCACTAGCTCCGCCATATTGTTCACTTCGAGTTTTTTCATGATTTTTGCGCGGTGTACTTCAATCGTACGCAGAGATAAAAACATCGCCTCCGATATTTGCTTATTGGTCATGCCTTGGATCACATGGGCTAACACTTGCTGTTCGCGCTCGGTCAGTTGGTCAAACTTATGTTGCAGACTTTGCTGCTCGAAGGCCGCCTGGCTTTCACGCTGTGCTTTTTCTATCGCTTGCACTAATGCCTTGCCGGACACAGGTTTTTGAAAAAAGTCGCAGGCTCCCTTACGAAAGGCGCTCAGCGCCATAGGTAAGTCGCCGTGGCCAGTGAGAAAGATGACGCCAAGCGGACTGTGGGTTTCGAGCAGTTTTTGCTGCACTTCTTGGCCGGTGATCTCCGGCATTCGGCTATCTAAAATCACGCAGCCCGCCTGCGATAATGCACAGTGCGTAAGGAAGTCGCGGCCGCTGTTGAAGGTTTGCACTTGGTAGCCAAATTGTCCGAGCATAAAGCCCAGTGAATCCAGAATCGCTTCATCGTCATCGACTAGATAGAGTGGCAATTTTATCGACATGGTGTTCCTTGTAGGTCGGTAAGCATGCTATCAGCTTAAGCTGGGTGCAGAGTGGGCTCAATTTTAAGCCTAGGTCTTGGGAGATACATCACTAAATTAGCCGATTCCCTCTGGGCATAAACCAGAGTTTGGCGGCATTTCACAGCTTGATTTTTAGCTGCGAGCTAAAGTCGTTCCATGACAATGGCATATAAGAGTGGGTAATAGAGGCGATGACGATTGACTCTTGGTGTAAAGCGATATTGATGGGATTCTTGCTGAGTATCATTGGGCTTAATCCGTCCTATGCCAACGAAGCGACAGAAGTGAACCATTTTAGAGTCGGAGTGCTGGCAAACCATGGTGTGTTACAGGCTAAGCAGCGTTGGCAACCTATGATGGATTACCTCAGTGAGCAAGTGCCTAATAGTCATTTTGAAGTCGTGCCAGTGGATTTTAATGGCATGCGTAGTCAGTTACTTGAACATGATTTGCAGTTTATCGTCACTAACCCAGGGCAATATCTGCATTTAAGTAACAACTTCCCGCTGTCTTGGCTTGCGACAATGAAGAGTCGTAAGCATCAAGGCAGTACTTTTACCATAGGTGCGACCATTATTGTCCGCGCCGACAGCCCTATCCGTACCTTGCAGGATTTGCGCGGGCGCAATGTGGTCGCCAGTGATCCGCAGGCTTTGGGGGGGTATCAAGCGGCAATGGGGTTACTGCATAAAATGGGTTTTTTACCCGAACAATTTTTTGGGCAAGTGCGCTTCCTCGGGTTCCCGTTAGAACCGCTTATCTATCAAGTCAGAGATGGCAGTGCCGACGCCGCAATAGCGCCTTTTTGTACCTTAGAGGAAATGATCGCAACGGGTCTTGTTAATCAGGGCGATTATCGGGTTATCCATCCTGCAACGCCTGCAGGATATGATTGCGAGGTGAGCACTCAGTTATACCCAAACTGGTCATTCGCTGCGGCGGATACGGTTTCTCCTAAGCTGACTATGGCGATTACCCGCGCCTTATTCGATTTACCCGCCGATCATATTGCAGCAATTACCGCCGATACTTTGGGCTGGACTGCGCCCGTAAGCCAGTTAAAAGTGATTGAGTTATTTAAAGAATTACAACTACAGGGAGCATCACCACCACTTTATCAAACCGTATACAAATGGATGGCAAAAAATAAAGAATGGGGTGGCGCACTGTTGTTAATTTTCATTATTTCCACCATTTATCACCTGTGGCTTGAATATAAGTTTCGCCAGAAAAGTGAGTTTTTAGTCAGCACTGAGCGCCAATTAAAGGACAAGGCATTGCAGCTTGAGCGGCTGCAAAGTGCGGCAATTCTGGGGGAAATTGGCGCGGGTCTTGCGCACGAACTCAATCAACCCATAGCGGCGATTACCCAATACAGCGAAGGTGCCATGCTGCAATTGGAAAGGCTTGGGCAAGATAATCCGGAACTCTATGATGTACTCGGTAAAATTAATGCGCAGTCGATTCGCGCTGGAGCGGTTGTGCATCGTATTCGCGGTTTACTCAAGCGGCGTCAGGCCAAGGCCGAACCTTTAGATATAGTGCCAGTGGTGAAAGAAGCTTTAGCTCTGTTGCGGCGCGAGCTAGACCGCGCCAATGTGCAAGTGAATGTGCGAGTGCAGGGTGAGCCCTTTGAACTGATGGGCGATAGCGTTGGTTTAAGCCAAATGTGGGTCAATTTAGTAAAAAATAGCTTAGATGCGTTAGAAACCTGCGGCGATAATCGTGTGCGTCAATTATGGATCGATATCTATTATCATCCAAATGAAATCAAAGTGTTAGTTATTGATAATGGCGAAGGGCTACAGGGGCAGGCGAGTGAGTTGATGGCATCTTTTGCCTCAACCAAAGATGCAGGATTAGGGCTTGGCTTAGCCATCTGTAAGGATGTGGTCACCCGCCATCACGGCAGCATTCAAATCGAAAACTGTCAGCAATCCACGCAAGCGTTACTCCCTTGGCAACAGGGCTGTGTGGTGACAGTCGTGCTTCCCAAGGAATAAATTACCATTAGGGCAGTGGATAGTTTTGGGAGAACTGGCTGAGCTTTTCTACTAAAAACTCTATGGTGCGACGGATCTTATGGCTGGGATAATCGGTTTGTAGGTATACCAATTGCAGTGGGATCGGCGGGGCTATTTTATCGGCTAGCACTAAGTGGAGTCTGCCTTCGGTCACATCTTGCGCCACATCGAGCCAACTCTTATAGGCAATCCCACGACCTGAGAGTGCCCAGTCGCGGATCACTGCGCCATCGTTACAGAAACGTTGGCCCCTGACTTCGATTTCAACGGAGGCGCCGTTATGACTTAACTTCCATTTCTGCCACGGCTCACCGCCGCGATTTAAGATCAGTACTGCGTGTTGGCTCAGTTCATTTAGCGTGCTTGGTGTGCCGTGTTGTGCCAGATAAGCGGGTGAGGCGACCAGTACCCTTGGGGTCATGGCGAGCTGACGCCTTTTAAGGTTTGAGTCGTCAAGTTGGCCATAGCGCAAAGCCAAATGGATATTTTGGTCGATTAAGTCTGTCATATGATCGCCAAAATACAGCTGCACTGTCAGTTCTGGGGCGCTGTCCATCAATTCATCGAGCCAAGCACGGATCTGGCTGCGACCAATATCCGAAGGTAACGCGAGGCGTACTTCGCCCTTAAGCTCACCCCTGTGTTCTGCTAAATTGGCGCTGGCAGTTTCGAGAATCGCCAGTGCGGGTTTCGCCGAATCGAGAAAGATCCGCCCTTCTTCTGTGAGCTGTAAGCGCCGCGTCGAGCGAGCAAATAGCTGACATCCTAGCTTTTTCTCTAATCTTTGCAGCGCGGCACTTGCCGCTGCCGGCGTCATGCCTATTTCTTTACTGGCTGCCGAGAGACTCTCTAAGGCTGCGATACGCAGCGCTAATTGCAGATCGTTTAAATGATACATATCAAATTATTTTTGAAAATGATTTTAATAATAGCCTGATTATCAATATAGATTAACTAATGCACAATTGCACCACTGATGTTTCATCTTAATTTCTGGTTCGGAGTGTGTATGAGTCTATTCATGTCTTACAAATTAGCGTCACTGGCATTAAACAATCGCATTGTGATGGCCCCTATGACTCGGGCGCGTACTACGCAGCCAGGCAATATTCCTAATGATCTGATGGCGCAATATTATGCCCAGCGCGCCTCGGCGGGGTTAATCATCACAGAAGCGACACAAATCTCCGATGACAGTCAAGGCTATTCATTTACGCCGGGCGTGTATACCGCTGAGCAAATTGAGGGCTGGAAAAAAGTCACTGCGGCAGTGCATCAGGCGGGTGGTAAAATCTTCAATCAAATTTGGCATGTTGGCCGTGTATCGCACCCGATTTTTCAGCAAGGTAATGCCCCTATTGCGCCATCAGCTATTGCGCCCGTTGGCACTAAAGTATGGATTGTGGATGAAGCGCATCCTGAAGGGCAAATGGTGGATTGCCCAGAACCTAGGGCTATGGTGCAAGCGGATATCGACCGCGTTGTGGCCGATTTTGCACAGGCGGGTGTGAATGCGGTTGCGGCGGGTTTTGATGGCATCGAAATTCACGGCGGCAATGGTTATCTGATTGACCAGTTTTTACGCACCAATTCAAACCACAGAACTGATGCCTACGGCGGTTCTCAGGAAAATCGCATTCGTTTTTTACTCGAAATTGTCCAAGCCGTGAGTGCGAAAATTGGTGCCAATAAAGTTGGGGTTCGCCTCGCCCCTTACGTGACGTTTAAAGATATGGCGTGTCCTGAAATTGTAGACACTATTCTGTTAGCGGCTAAGCATTTATCGGCATTGGGCGTGGCATATTTACATCTTTCTGAGGCGGATTGGGATGATGCACCGCAGGTGCCAGAGTCCTTTAGAGTCGAGCTGCGCAGAGTCTTTAAGGGCAGCATTATTGTTGCGGGTCGCTATGATGTGGCGCGTGCCAATGAAGTGATTGATAACGGTTATGCGGACTTAGTTGCCTTCGGTCGACCTTTTATTGCGAATCCTGATTTGCCTTACCGTTTAATGCATCAATTGCCTTTATCTGCATTCGACAAAGGGCCCTTGTTTGGCGGTAGTGCGGCGGGTTATACCGATTATCCTACACACAACGAAGCATTGAGAGCCGTCATCCGATCCGCTGACGATGAGGTGGCATAATGGATCGGGTTAACACTTTGTATGTTCAACGCTTACCCGCTTGGCTCAGTTTAAGTCTATGGTTTTCAGGCTTTATAGGTATCGCTATTGTGGGTTTTAGCTTAGCAAGTCTGAGCATGGATGCGTTAGCCGCTCAAGGGGCAACAACACAGGATAGTGCTAAAGTGCGAGCGGCGTTAGTGCCAAAAGTGGCGGCAATGGAAACGATTTCTGATGAATCACCGCAGGCACAAGCTATCGCCCGCGCCGCTTTGTTATATGCCAGTTTTTGGCACACGGGCGATGCAAGTTTTGCCCACGGCGCATTGGCGACTGGTTTTATCGACCGTACTCTGCCCGCTGGCCGCGCACAGGGAATCACGGGTCCACTCGAAGCCTCAAAGGCATTTAGGGCAGCGGTCCCCGATCTCTCTGTTTCAGTTGAGCATTTGCTAGTCGTTGGCGATCGTGCAGTGGTACGTCTGCGTTTTAATGGCCGCTTTACTGGTGTCTTTGGTGAGCAAAAAGGCCAAGGGCAGAAAATCGATTTTCGTGCTGTTGACATGTATCGAGTACGGGATGGTTTCATCACAGATAACTGGCACCTCGAAGATTATCAAACGCTATTTTCTCAATTAGCTGCAGGGACTCAATCATGAATCAACGTCGACGATTTTTAATGGCAGGTGGCGCCATCGCTGCTGGGTTCGGCCTAAGCCAAACGGCGCTTGCTATTGGTTTACCATCATTAGATACCTTAGAAAATGACTCCAAAAGTTCAGGTGGCAGTGGGATGAACAAAATATTTTGGCCAAGTGGTGAGCAGTTAGTGATTTCAATCTCAATGCAGTTTGAAGCAGGTGCTCAAGATAAAAATGCCGAAGGGCCGTTTCCGCCGATGGAAAAGGGCTATCCAGATACCATCACCCCGACTTGGTACGATTACGGTATGAACGAAGGCATTCCAAGGCTGCTGCGCTTGTGGCGTAAGCACAATATCAAGGTGACTTCTCACATGGTTGGGCGCGCCGCTGAACTACATCCTCAACTTGCCAAACAAGTTGCAGATGAGGGGCATGAGATTTCGGGCCACGGACAAACGTGGACGCCACAATACAGCATGTCGCCAGCAGAGGAACGCGTCTCCTATGTGGCGGGTATTGAGACGCTGCAAAGGATCACAGGTCAGCGCCCCTTAGGTTTTAATGCCTTTTGGATGCGCCATAGTACTCAAACCCTCAATATTTTGCAGGACTTAGGTTTTATTTATCATATCGATGACCTATCGCGGGACGAGCCTTCAATTATCCCTGTAGGAAATAAGCCCTTTGCGGTTGTGCCTTACACTTTACGGAACAATGATATCGGACGTTTTGGTGGCAACACTGCCATGACGGCCACGGCCTTTTTGCAGGAACTAAAGGATGAGTTCGATATGCTCTATCAAGAAGGTTCGACGCAGCGACGGATGATGTCGATCAGTGTGCACGACCGTATTGGTGGCGCTCCTGGACTTGTGACCGCTTTAGATAAGTTTATTCAGTACGCTAAAGGTCACACTAACGTAGGCTTTATGCGTAAAGATGCCATTGCTAAATGGGCGCTGGCGCAAAAGGACACACCGACCAATCCTGCAAGAACATTTTAGCCTGCTGTAGCTTTGTTAGAAGAGGTTTGAATGGTTAACAAAAAGCGCGTTGTATAACGCGCTTTTTGTTTTTGGGAACCCTTATTACAGCAAGTCGGAAGTGATTAACGCATGGCCAGCATGGCCCAAGTGCGGCGACCTTGCTCCAGAATTATCCCCACGGCAAGTCCCGCAGCGGCGTTGATAGCGAGGCAAGTCACAGCGGTTGATAAAATCACAAAGATACAGAAGGGCTTACCATCGATTAAGCGTTTCGACCATGCTAATTGTAGCCCCGCAGTGGTCAGTAAACTGCCGAGGATTGCCATAGGAATAAGGCTTAATAGCCAAGCGATATGACTACCCCAGCATAGGGCTATCATTAAGCACGTACTGCCAAAAATTAACGGCGCCAGATAAGTGCGGGCGCCAAAATGGTATTGCACCGCGAGTCCGCCCGCACCGTGGCACATGGCCGAGGCACCAAAGGGCGCGAGCAATAAGTTGGCAAGACCAGAGCTAATGGCGAAGTTTTTGGGCGTGAGTTTGGCGGCATCTTCAGGGAATTTCTCCTGTGCCATTACAGACGTGGCAATGACCGCATTGGTTAAGGTTAATGCCAGTTGTGGCAAAACCAACAAAACGGCGGCAGAGGTCCATTCAACTGATGTCGGCCACGCTAATTGAAATGGCGCTGTCATTGCTTGAATATCAAAGTTAGTGGCTAAACTAGTTTGTGTACTTGCTTGCCAAATCATCCCCGCTGCTATGACTAAGGGCATGGCAAGGTAACGCAGCGGCAAAAATTTACTGATAAATAACAGTACAAATGCCCCCACGCCAACCAGCCAAAATTCACTCATCATCTTAGTGCCCATCCACATCAGTTGCAGACCTATGGCGAGTTGAATACCAACACTCACAGCTTGGGATAACTGTTTGGCTAACCAAGTGATGGCGCCGCTAAAGGCGAGAATTAACAGGATAATGCCCATCAACATGGCGCTTGCCTGCAACATGCCTGGGGTTAAGCCCTGAGCGATCACCAGTGCAGCGATGACTTTCATCGGTTGTACCGGAATCGGGCGACGGTAAAACAGCGCGCTGAGAATAGCGAATAGACCAAACCCCAAAAATATCCCTTGGGGCGAAAATTGATTGAGGGCAATTAGCCCTAGTACTAAAGGTAAAAAAGTGCCTAAGTCGGCAAAAGCGCCACTGGTTTCACCGAGTAAACGGTTGAATGAAGGATTGGATACTGTTTGGGAAATTTTGCCCGAGGTCATACTGATTGCCGTAATTGAACACGCTATGACTACGCAAAATAAATGCCATAAAAATCAGATGATTTGGGGGGTAAACAGAGTCAAACTACCGTATTGAGTCACTCAATGAGACAAACTGGGGCAAGGCCGAAGAATGGCTGAGTCTAATTGTCTGTACCTGTGTCTATTGCGGCTGCATTGGGTTAATTGTTAACTCAAGCTCATTTGTGAGTCATGATTCAACCGCAACACTGGCGGTCAGTGCCGTGGTTGATATTCTTTATTGTGTAATGTTGCGTGTTAAGGTTGCTGGCGCGTTGGTGCTAGAACGATTTCGCGTACGCACACATTTTGCGGTTGTTGCCATGCAAACAGCGCAGCAGCGGCGACGTTTTCAGGGGCGATAACGCCGCCCATTTCTTCTTTCCAGTCATGGTAACCCGCTTTAATGTCATCGCTGGTGGTATGGCTTAACAATTCGGTTTCTACCGCGCCTGGGGCGATAGTGATAAGGCGTACGTCATCCATGGCGACTTCTTCACGAATGTTTTCTGTTAAGGCGTGCACGGCAAATTTAGTGGCGCAGTAAGCGGCGTGGTTTGGAAAGGTTTTACGCCCCGCCACTGAGCTGACATTAATGATAGTGCCAGTTTTGCGAGCTTTCATGTCGGCTAATACCGCATGAATACCATTAAGCACGCCCATCACATTGATATTGAGCATGCGGCTCCATTCATTGGGATCTTGCACATCGATTTGGCCTAGTAGCATGATTCCCGCGTTATTGATAAGACAGCCGACCGGGCCAAATTGCGCTTCTGCTTGGGTTATGGCTGCTTTAATAGCTGCGCCGTCGGTGACATCGACGCTGATAGAAAGGCTGTTTGGTAATTCAAGCGCTTGCATTGCTTCAACTCGGCGTGCCAGTAATAGCAGCGGGTGGCCTGCAGCGCTAAAGCTTTTGGCCATAGCGGCGCCAATACCCGATGAAGCGCCTGTGATGACAACCAGTGATTTAGTAACTTGATTCATTAGTATTTCCTATTAATTGGAGCCAATGTAAGCCGTAAACAAACTGTTGTTCGGCGTCTTGAACTTGTTAACCAGTATAGTCTGGGGATTTTCAGTCGAAAAATACTTATTCCAGTTGGATATGATAGGCTCAGCCTATGGCACTATTGTTGAAATTTGTGCTGAACTCGTCGGTTGTCGGAGAAGATTAAATGGTCGATTTGCGTTTGCTGCGTTTCTTTATCGCAATTTTTGAAGAGAACAATATTACCTCGGCGGCTAACCGTTGCTTTGTGAGCCAGCCTTCACTGTCTGCTGGGTTAAAGCAACTCGAAGAAGAGCTTGGTGGTCAGTTATTTGAGCGCAGCAAAAAAGGCGTTAAACCTTTGGACAGCGCGCACTATCTATACCCTTTGGCGGTTAAATTAGTCGAGGAGGCGAGTAAGTTACCAGGCTTGTTTATGGCGAAGGCAAGCCGGCAAAAGCTACGTTTGGCTGTGATGCCAGACTTAAGCCAGCGGCGTTTGGCTGGATTTTTACAACAGGTGAATCAAGCCATTGATAAGCTAGATCTGGAGCTGGTGGACTATCAAAGCCCTGCAGATTGCCGTTTAAGCATCGACAGCTTGCGCCATGAAGATGAAGTATTTTTTCCGCTGTGGGAGGAGGATTATGTGCTCTGCGTCCCCAAGGATAATACCCTCGCCCAAGTAGATAGCCTACGTCCCGAGCAGCTCAATGGCTTTGACTTTATTGAGTGCCCACCCTGTGAAGCTCATCAGCAAACGATAGGTTTATTGGCGTGCAGCAATATGTCGCTTAATTTGGTCGCTAAGGCTGAGTCAAAATCTCTAGTGATGTCGCTAGTGTTAGCCGGATTTGGCGTGAGTTTTTTACCCGATGGTTTGATTGAAGATGAGCCTAGGCTCAAGCAAGTGAAATTTGATGGTCCGAGAATGTTCCGTCGTATTGGTTTGTGTTATCCCTCCCATCAGGCAGTTGCGCCAACATTGGCGACCTTGTTACGGCATTTAGCCGCTCGATCGAATTAATTCCAAGTTAGTTTTGGGTTATCAGCATTCAGATTAGTGAGTCGCTAAGGGCGATTCAGTGAGATTAAGTGGAGGCTCGACGCCGTAGGATTTAAATAGTTGAGTAATTTCACCTGAGGTGCGCATGTCGTCGACTATCTGGTGAACTTGCTTGGCATATTGATGCCGCGGCGACATGAGCGGAATACTGAAATAGCGGCCATTTTTGCTGATATCTACGTATGCCATCTGCTTAAGCTGGGGATCTTTAGCAAAGAATTGCATTTCATGTTGTTCGGAGGTGATGGCTAAATCGATACGTCCAGCCTTCAACATATTGATTAACTGACCGTTATCATTAACAAAAGACACTTTTAGTTGGTTTTGATTGTCATTGAACTGCGGACAGTAAAAAGCGCCTCTAAGTGCGCCAATGATATGAGGTTTTAGTTCATCGAAATGTTTGACTTCAAGTTGTCTATTCGCAAGGGCAAAGTAATAGACGTAGCGCTTGTCGTATCCCAGTAGCATAGGGTCTAGAAAATCGTTGCGCTCTGGCTTCATCGAATGGACGGGGATTAGGTCGACTTGTCCCATTTCTGCCACTTTAATTGTGCGTGCCCAAGGCACATTACTCCAATTTATCTTGTGACCTAGGCGGGCGATGACTTCATTGATGACAGCTGCACCTGGGCCTTTGCACTCACCATTTTCGACATAAATAACAGGATGCCTATCGCGGCAGTGTGCTTGCCAGACAACGGCAGAGGTTTCTGCCCTTGCTTGGGGCAGAAATAAGCATGAAATGACAATGATCAGTATCAGCCTCATACATCTTGCCTATTAAAATGGTCAGTTTTAATTTAGGGCTGGGCAGTTAACCTGACTATGTTTTATTTTTGAGTCGTTTAGCTGCGCAGGTTTGGTCAATAATTGATTGTAGTGCTTATACATCCACTGTGCTTTTTAAGTAATTATAAATTCACTCTATTTTATAACCAAACGGTTTGGCCTGTTAAATCTGACCAAACCTTTTCTGGGGCTCATTCGCTGCTAGGAAACTTACCTATCCGACTCAAGATAGGGCGTTAATTGGGTTTCAATAGCCTCAATTTGAGTTTCGGCGTAGGCAAGTTCGGATTCGGTTAAACATGATTTTGCGGTGTTTTGATGGAGTCGTTGAGCGCTATTCATCCCGTATTTACCAAAATGACGTAGCAATAAACTAGACCAAATAAACATTTGTATAGGTTTATTTAATTGTTCTGCGCCGTAAATATTGACCAGTTCCCGCATAGCAATTTCATGACCTAGCTCTGCCGATTTGACGTACCAAGCTTCTGCCGCTTGTAGAGCCTCTTGAGTGGGTTTTTCACCACTTAAAAATGATTCAGCCTTATAGAAATAAAAATATTGTTGTTGCTCAGCGGGGATTGGATGCTGATGCAAGAAACTGTCACGTAGACGCTCAGCCTCTCTTATCTCTAAGGTACCTAGTTGCTGACTGAATCTGGCTAATTCTTTTAGATGATCGGCTCTATTGCTCATGGCCGCGAGCTGGTAATACATTAACGCTTTAATCGGTTGGCGACTCACGCCTAAACCTTGCTCATAAATCTTGCCTAAGCCTAGCAGTGCGTCTTCATTCCACTTAAGTGCGAATTCTTCAAAGTCAATTTTAGCCTGTTGGTAATCACTCTCATTTTGTGGCGCTTTCAGTAAAAGATGAGCAAATTCAATCTTAGCGAAGTCATTACCTCTAGCGACAGATTGGCTTAACCAATGGCGCGCCTTGTCATAGTCGACAGCCAAATCTTCACCGTAGAGGAAACGTTTACCAAGATAATACTGGCGGAAATCATCGTCTGCGGCGCGCTCGCTAAGTAATGCCTCTGCACGCGCTAAATCTTTAGGTCCACCTTGGCCAGCAGCAAGCATATGTCCTAGATCATCTTTTGCTAATTCATCACCAGCGGCGGCGGATTTCTCAAAGTATTCCCGTGCTTTGGAATAGTCCGAAGTAACGCGTTCATCATGCCAGTAGAGTGTGGCTAAATGGTAATAGGCTCTTTGGTCTTCTTGTGCGGCGGCTTTTTCGAACCAGTAAATTGCTTGGCTAGCATCGGGATCGAGAAAGGGCTGGCTTAGATACAAGTAAGCAAGCTCATATTGAAACTCGGCTTGCCCCGCTTCGGCATTAGGTTTGAGCTGTTCTGCCTGTGCGATTAACTCATCGAGTGTTTGCGACTCAGAAGAGAGCAAATTAGGTAGTGTGAGCATGGGTAAAAATTGAGGCTCTATTTCGGCGGCTTTTTTATACCAATCGTTAGATGCCTTGGGATCGGCGGGAACTTGTGGGAATCGACCGGAATAAAGTTCGGCCATAGCAATGGCGGCAACGGCTAAGCCTTTATCGACTGCCTGCTGAATATAATCTAGGCCAGAGTTGACTTCGCCTTGGTTAATCAGTGTTAAGCCATGATTGAGTAGCGCAGTAGGATCACCTGCGGCAAGTGCTTTAGCTTGCACTTGTTTTTTTTGATATTTAGCGAAAAAAATAAACAGTACAATAAAAGCAATAATTATGAGTATCAACAACATAGTAGTCCATCACTATCGATATTTGGGAGTATAGTAAACGTAAATTTTTACAAGAATGCAAGTTTACAATTTGGGCTAGGCTGATCGACTAAGCCTACCAATCCCATGGGCATTAGCGTTATTTATCTTGCAGATGGATCTCCCTAATGGGGCAGGCAATCTCGATTCCTGCCTGCTTAAGGGCGTTATAAAGAGCGAGGTTCACCTTATATTTATGTTGAAAATAGCTTTGTGTGGGCACCCAGTAACGAACCCCCATTTCAATTCCATTAGCATTAAAACCATTGATGCCAATATTAGGTGTGGTCTCTTGATAAACATAGGGATTATTGCTCAATAACTCAGTAATCACACTAATGGCTCGTTCGGGATCTGTGTTGTAACTGAGATTGAACTGGGTTTCGACTAGCTTATTGCTGAAGGAGTTGTGCAGGATTTCGCCGACGATATGCTTATTAGGAATGCTGATTTGCTCGCCTTCCTCATTGGTGAGTATGGTCATGCCTAAGTGGATACGTTTAACAACGCCGCTTTCCCCTTTAATTTCAATAGTATTGCCTACCACAAAAGGGCGGGTGACGATAATAGTCACGCCTGCGGCATAGTTCGCTAGCATACCTTGTAAGGCTAAACCTGCACCGAGGGAGGCGGCACCAATTGCCGCAACCATAGGGGTAATACTGATGCCGATTTTGCCGAGGGCGATAATCCCAACCATGACGATGATCAGAATGCGGATAAGATTGCTGACAAAATTGCTTAGGGTGATATCGATATTGTGTTTGTCGAATTGCTTAGCGACTAAGCGTGATACTTTACTGGCTACCCATAAACCTAACAAAAAGATCAGCAAAGCACCTACGAGTTGAAAGCTGTAGGTGACTAAAAACTCGGTGATGAGTTGATAAACGCCTTGTAGTTGCTGCAATTCTTGATCGAGTCCAGGTGTTATCATTATGATATCCTTGTAATAAAATTAACTGTGCGATTATAGCGTAGAAATTTCACCAAATACTTTTCGCCCTTCATGTGTGAAGCGTATCATGTAATCGTGGTTGATTTAATGAGTCGATAGGGGGAGTCAGGTATGCTGTTCGCCTATCCAATAATGGAGTCGAGTGTTTATGAAAACGCTGTTGTTATGTTTGTCTTGTCTGTTAACCCCAATCTGGGCGTATGCTGCGAGTTATGTTGCCGGAGATGCGATTAATCCCATTTCACTTCTCGACCAAAATGATAAAACCATTAATGTGACTGATGAGACTCAAGTGCTGCTCTTTAGTCGCAGCATGAAAGGCGGTGATGTGATTAAGGATGCACTTACCCCCTTGAGCGCGACTCAAATGCCAGCGGGTTTAGTTTATGTTGCCGATATCAGTGGTATGCCTTCTTTGATCGCTAAATTTGTGGCTGTGCCACAGATGCAAGATTTACCTTTTGCGATTGGGTTAGATAGGGATGGTGAGATCAGTCGTTTATTACCTGATAACAAAGATATGGCCACTATGATATTGCTCAAGCAGCGTAACATTTTGGACATTGCCTATTTTGATTCCAGTGAAGCCTTGAACCAAGCCCTCGCAAAACTCAATCAGCCGCAGTAACGACTCGATTTAACGGACGTATTTTAAGGCATCCATTAGTCTTCTTTTCGCTGTGTGACTGTTACTTCAAGATAACTGTTTTTAGATGGATATTTTGGCTCCAGCCAGTCTATCCATCTCCCTTCCGATAACGTCGTAAAAAATTCACTTTTTATTCTGATAATGAACACAAATTTACCTTAGGGTTTGTGTGCATAATTATTTGTTTTATAGCGCCTTTTTTTGATGGTTCAGTTCCTTAAAGAGTTGGGGAATAAAAAGTTATTAATTCAGCATAAAAATTCGTTGCGTAAAGCGAAAAAATATCGTTTACTGCGCACGTTTTTAATACATCACACTTACTGTTATCTATCTGACCCAAAGGAGACTCTGGCCCAATGAGCCAATTTCAATCTATTGATGTTGCTGACTATTATGATATGGACACATTCAAGCGTATTGAAGCGTTTGCCAAAGACAAAGCAACCCCGTTCGTCGTGATCGATACCAGTATCATAGCGAAACAATACGATGACATGGTTAATAGTTTTCCTTACGCCAACGTTTATTATGCAGTTAAGGCAAACCCTGCGGCCGAGATCTTATCTTTACTAAAAGATAAAGGATCAAACTTTGATATAGCCTCGATTTATGAGCTAGATATGGTCATGAATGTCGGTGTGACAACCGATCGAGTCAGCTATGGTAATACGATTAAAAAGCGTCAAGATGTACGTGCATTTTATGAGCGTGGCGTGCGTATGTATGCATCTGACTCAGAAGCCGATTTGCGAATGATCGCTGAAGAAGCGCCGGGTTCACGTATTTATGTGCGCATTCTGACCGAAGGTACAGATACTGCTGATTGGCCGTTATCCCGTAAATTCGGCTGCCAAAACGAAATGGCCTATGAGCTATTAGTATTGGCGCAGGAATTAGGCTTAGAACCTTTCGGTATTTCTTTCCATGTGGGTTCTCAGCAACGTGACATAGGTGCTTGGGATTCCGCTATTGGTAAAGTGAAAAGTATTTTTGACCGACTGCGTGATGAGCACAATATCACCCTGAAGATGATCAATATGGGCGGCGGTTTCCCTGCTAACTATATTGATAAAACCAATCAATTGGGTGTGTATGCCGAGCAAATCACTCACTTCCTGAAGGAAGATTTTGGTGATGATTTACCACAAATTATTTTGGAACCAGGTCGTTCGTTGATCTCTAACGCGGGGATTTTAGTGTCTGAAGTGGTACTGATCAGCAAAAAATCTTACACGGCTTTAGAGCGTTGGGTGTTTACCGATGTGGGTAAATTCTCTGGCTTGATTGAAACGATGGACGAGGCGATTAAGTTCCCGATTTATACTGAGCGTCAAGGCGAGCTGGATAAATGCGTGATTGCCGGCCCAACCTGTGACAGTGCAGATATCATGTATGAGCACTATAGCTATGGCTTACCAAATGACTTAGCCATTGGCGATCGTATGTATTGGTTAACCGCAGGGGCTTATACGACGACGTATTCAGCAGTATGCTTTAACGGTTTCCCACCGCTGAAGGATTACTATCTGTAAGCGATTGTGATGACATTAATAAGGGCGCTTAGGCGCCCTTATTTGTCTTTAGAGTAATAGTAGAATTACTCGTGGGATTTGAGGATCTGATAAATTTCCTCTTTTAAATGTAACTTTCTGCTTTTGAGTTCTTTCACAGTGGGATTGAAATCACTGGCGACACGTTTTTCCAGTTGTTTGATTTCCTCGTCTAACTGATTATGCTCATTAAACTTACGTTGAAAATGAGCATCTTGGGTTTTCAGGGTGGAAATTAATTCTCTGTACTCTGGAAACATCGGCATTCTCCTTGTCGTCATTTACTACACTTCAGGTTACGCCTTAACCCTAACCTTATACCAAGTCGTTAAACGTGACTTAGATCACTTTTAGCGGTCACTTAGATTAATACTAATGGATGATTTATTTTAATATATTTTAAATCAGTATCTTAGGTATTTGTTGCCACAGCCTCTGGCATGAGTTCAGGATCTGGTTCACACTTTGTTTGGTATAAATCAGACTGACATTCGAAATATGGGCAAATTTGCTATCTTGTGAGCAGATGCTGGTGTAGTTGGTAATTTCATTACGACTAAACAATTACTTCTTGCCGATAATTCTGTGATCAAGTTAACCTTCACCGCTTCGATACTAGGTTAAAGTCGATTTTATAAGAATTTAATTATCAAAAATGAAAGGGGTTTTCACAATGGCTGATGTATTTCATTTAGGTTTGACCAAAGCGATGCTCGATGGTGCAACCTTAGCAATCGTTCCTGGTGATCCAGAGCGTGTAAAACGTATTGCCGAACTAATGGACAATGCGACGTTTCTTGCTAGCCACCGCGAGTATACAAGCTATTTAGCTTATGCCGATGGCAAGCCAGTAGTCGTGTGTTCAACCGGTATCGGTGGTCCATCGACTTCTATCGCAGTAGAAGAACTTGCACAGTTAGGTGTGAATACCTTCCTGCGCGTTGGTACTACAGGTGCAATTCAACCCCATGTGAATGTGGGCGATGTGATTGTGACTCAAGCTTCAGTGCGTTTAGATGGCGCGAGCTTGCACTTTGCACCTATGGAGTTCCCTGCGGTTGCAAACTTTGAATGTACCACTGCTATGGTTGCAGCGTGTCGCGATGCAGGCGTAGAGCCACACATTGGCGTAACGGCTTCTTCTGATACTTTCTACCCAGGCCAAGAGCGTTATGACACTGTCACTGGCCGTGTAACGCGTCGTTTCGCGGGTTCTATGAAAGAATGGCAAGATATGGGCGTACTGAACTATGAGATGGAATCTTCCACTTTGTTCACTATGTGTGCTACTCAAGGTTGGCGTGCAGCCTGCGTTGCAGGTGTGATTGTAAACCGCACCCAACAAGAAATTCCTAATGAAGCCACAATGAAGAAAACTGAAGTGAGTGCGGTTTCTATCGTGGTTGCAGCAGCGAAAAAATTGTTAGCTTAATTTTTAGTAAGCTAAGCAATACTCCCCTGCAAAGTGAGTGCTCAGAATACAAAAGGTGCCAATGGCACCTTTTTTGTTGCTTTAAAACTATGCCGGTACCGATTAGAAATGGTATTGAGCAATCACAGAGTAAGTGTCTTGATCGACGCCTTTCACACCGTATTTATTGGTCCACAGATCGTATTCGATACCCACCAATAATTTATTGGCTTGATGATCCCCGAACAGACTCTTACCGAGATCGTATTTTAGCTGTGGGTTGAAATGGAAGTTTTCCTCGTAGCCGTTATCGTCGGTGGCAAATACCCAGTCGATAAAGCCATCGAGTACTATGTTGGCAGATCCAACAGGGATATCGATACGAAATACAGGAGTGAACTGCCAGCCGTCACTATTGTTACCAGTGCTCATACCATCGCGGCGATAGGTATTAAAGTTAAGATAAGTAAAGTATGGTACTGCTACGTCAACCCCTAAACCGTAAAGTAGGCTGTGGACTGGGCCTTCACCTTCTTCATAGGTTAACGCTAGAGACAAGTCTGTTACTGGGCCAAAGGCTATTTTTTCGCCAAGAATTTTACTGGCACTAAAACGTGGCGAAATTTCACCATAGGTAGTGCTTTCCATGCCCGTGTCGTTACCTTTGAAATAGATAAAATCTTGGAAGGCAAACCAATCACCGTATTTCCAGCCGCCAGCCGTTTCCAAGGTGATAGTGGCTTGTTTGTCCGATGGCGCTAAATCGTAGTCTTCGCCATAGAGGGCTGTTGCACTGAAATCCCACCACTGTACTAAGTCACCCGCAAATGCTTGAGGAGAAAGCATTAGTGCTAGGCATAGGCATGTTTTTTTCATTGTTATTTCCTGTTGTATAGGTCGAAGTTAATTCGTGTCTTACTCAATCCGCTCTCTGACCTATGGCATGGTTTGATGGGTAAGTTCAAACCTAGCGCGAGTGTACGTCAAAGGACTTGCTCAAAAGTGGGGGCAATATATGCAAAAATTTACATTTATTCAAAGTTTTTATCGAATGTTGTTGTCAAAATCACATAATCATTAGTGAGGGATTTTATTTTTAGATAGTTGATTTTTAATGTTTTTTATTGTTATTGCGCCGCTTGTGGATTGGGGGCTTGCTATCTTTTTGAATTGATTGTGCTTAATTTTAAAACAACCTAACGGCTTTCGTGGGCGGATATGGGAGAATGAGGATTAAGTCATAGGTGATTGAGTGTGCGTTTTGACAGGGTAAATTTTGACATATTATGTCGATTATCCGAAACTCTGCTGTTATAGTGCAGTAAAGGACACTCTCATTTCAGGGGGGAAATATGGAGTTTTCAAATCCGATTTTAGTGTGGGCAGTGATTGGTTTAGTGTTAATGCTCGCCGAAATAGTGGTTCCAGGTGGCATAATAGTGTTGCTGGGTGCGGCTTGTTTAGTCGTGGCAGGTGCGTTAGGCATAGGACTGGTTGAAGGTGTCGTGCAGAGCATGACTCTGTGGTTTATCTCTGCCGTTGTGTTGTTATTGGTTTTCAGACAGGTCACTCAGAGGCTCGTTGGTGGTGATTCCCATGTGGATAACACGGATGAAGCAATCGAACTATACAATCAAATTGTTCGCGTAAAGCAGACCATAGGTCCTGGGCAAACACCTGGGCGGGTGGAGTTTCAAGGTAGTGAATGGCCAGCGCTTGGCGATGGCAGCATTATTGAGGCGGGTACCGAAGTCAGAATTATTTGTCGTGAAAATATCGCTCTAGTCGTTGAGCCTATTTCAATAGAAGCTTCCAAAAACTAAAGGATGGAATCTATGTTTGTATTTACCTTAGTCATTTTATTTATCTTTTTTATTCTTTATAAGTTGATGTTAATTGTGCCGATGCGTGAAGTGCATGTCATTGAGCGTCTTGGCAAATTCCGTGCAGTATTAAGCCCTGGATTTCATTTTTTGATCCCTTTCTTCGACCGCGTCTCCTACCGTCACGATACCCGTGAGCAAGTATTAGATGTGCCGCCACAGAGCTGTATCTCCAAAGATAACACTCAACTTGAAGTGGACGGCTTGGTCTACCTAAAAGTGATGGATGGCAAATTGGCGAGTTATGGTATTGAAAACTACCGTAAAGCAGCGGTGAATTTAGCCCAGACCACTATGCGATCTGAAATCGGTAAGCTGAGTTTGAGTGAGACTTTCTCTGAGCGTGATAGCTTAAATGAATCAATCGTGCGGGAAATAGATAAGGCTTCCGAGCCATGGGGAATCAAGGTATTGCGCTATGAAATTCGTAATATCACGCCTTCACGCCATGTGATCCACACTCTTGAGAAGCAGATGGAAGCTGAGCGTCGTAAACGTGCCGAAATTACCTTAGCGAATGCCGAAAAAGCCGCGATGATCAATATGTCTGAAGGTGAGCGCCAAGAGGCCATTAACCTGTCAGAAGGTCAAAAACAGAAACGGATTAATGAAGCTAAAGGTACAGGTCAGGAGATCGCTATCATAGCCAAAGCAAAATCCGAAGGTATGGCAATGATCTCGCAAGCATTAGCCGTCAATGGCGGTACAGATGCGATGAATATGCTATTAAAAGAACAGTTTATTGCTCAAGTTGGCAAGATCCTCAATGATGCACAAGTCTCTGTTGTTCCCGCTGAAATGGCAAAACTTGAAGGTTTCTTCGAAGGCATGGAGCAAGTCACTCAGACTATGAGTGGCCAGAATAATCTTGGCAAAGGAGCGCGATAATGAATATTCCAGTAGATACAGATTTGATTGTGATGGCGATTTGGGGCCTGATATTTGCCATTTTTGTGATTAAACTATTTCAATCGATCCGCCTAGTACCCACTAAATCGGCTTTTATTGTTGAGCGTTTAGGTAAGTATCACAGTACGTTAGATGCAGGGTTCCATACCTTGATCCCCTTTGTGGATAAAGTGGCTTTTATTCATGATTTGAAAGAAGAAACCATTGACGTACCACCGCAGGAATGTTTCTCGAGCGACGAAGTAAACGTTGAAGTGGATGGGGTGATTTATATCTCTGTGACTGACCCAGTGAAGGCCAGCTATGGTATTACTGATTATCGTTATGCAGCAATTCAGTTGGCGCAAACGACGACGCGCTCTGTCATCGGGACACTTGATCTTGATCGTACGTTTGAAGAGCGTGATGTGATTTCAGCCAAGGTAGTGCAAGTCTTAGATCAAGCGGGTGCCATGTGGGGAATACGCGTGCATCGTTATGAAATTAAAAATATTACACCACCTGAAACCGTTAAAAATGCCATGGAAATGCAAGTAAATGCCGAGCGTGAGCGCCGTGCATTATTGGCTAAGAGTGAAGGTGACAAACAGAGTAAAATTAACCGTTCTGAAGGGGTTAAAGCTGAAACGGTAAACCGTTCTGAAGGTGAGATGCAGCGCCGGATTAACGAAGCCGAAGGTAAGGCTGAGGAAATTTTAACCATTTCCCGTGCGACGGCAGAATCGATTGAACGTCTCGCCTCTGTTATTGCCGCACCGGGTGGTCACAATGCCCTGCGGATGCAACTCGGTGAGCAATACTTTAAACAGCTCGATGGCTTAAGCCAGAAGAATAGTCGAGTCGTATTGCCGGGTAATATGGTGGATTTCGATTACTGGATGAATAGCATAGGCTTAACGGAAGAAAAACCGAGCTAAGGCTGTGGTTAAAATTTGAAACTAGCTAGATTTTTAAGGTCAAATACTCAGGTGTTTGGCCTTATTTTTTGGCTCTAATTGGATGATATGACGGTTTGTGTTGCGAATTGCGGGGAGATCATACAGCTTCTGTTGAATGAACCGCCAGAAGCTGCAGTTGGGCATAGTTAAATTTTTCATTGAATGGAAGGCTAATAAGCTAGGCGTTCATGAATTTGGGAATGGGCGTGGGTTTCAATGAGCTTGGCAATTTGGTTTTGTTCTAATTGCTGAAGCGCAGAAGTTTCGTCATAAATCTTGTCTTGAACATCCAGCGGCATGCGCACATGTTCCATAAACATCCTAATTCCCAGCATGTCGCCACTCTTGAACAGTTGGCTGAATTCGGTGGCCTCTATCTCGATTAATGCATTCATAATACTTCACCCTGAGGTTGGATTTGACACAGATACAGCGGTCTTGCTGTTAATTAAGAGATACGCCTAAGTTTGATCTAGGTCAATTAAACTGCATATTAATCTTTCTTAATAAAGGATTTTGTTGTTTATAAATAATGGGTTATAAATTTAGTAGATCAGCAAATTTGAAATGAGTTGTTGTTTAAAACTGAGTTTTTATGGGCGGGCAGAGTCAATGAGTGAGCCATGTCATACGGATAAAAAAATAGCGACGAGCGATAAAACGCTGGCCGCTATTTATTCTTAATAGTCTATCAGGAGTAGGCTAAAGCCTTATTTAGGAATCGCCAGAATCTGGCAACCATTAATCCCCGCTTTTTGCAGTGTGTGACGTTTACGCTCTGCATCACGTTTACGCTCGAAGGGGCCTAAAGCAACCTTGTACCATACGCCGGTTGTACCTTCGACTTGCCTCACTTGCGCCTCTAAACCTTGAAAAGCGATGACGGCTTTCATCTCGTTCGCCTGTGATTCTTGGCGGAAAGAAGCACACTGCAACTGATATTGCATCGGTGTTCTGCTCGCAACAATATCGGGAATATCGACCTCAACATGCTTATTTTCAAGCTCGTTGAGATAGGTCCATTCTTCCTTTGGTTGTGGTGGCAGAGCATTTGGATCTTTCTTTGGCGGAACAATAAGCTCAGCAGTTTCAGTTGTCTCTACTGGGATAACGACCGCTTGGCGTTCAGGTTCTTTGACCTTAGGAGTAAGCACTGCTGTCTCTTGAGGCTTAACTTGTACTTCCGTTTTCTTGGCTGGAGCGGGTATCGGCTTCACTTCTTGCTTAGCATTATCTTTAATGCTTGACAGGAAATAGACGAAACAACCCACAGCGAGTATGACAAAGCCTATCAAGGTCAGCGGCAGCTTCTTACGCGGCGCCGATTTAGATTGTGAAGGCTTTGCTCGAGTTGGGCGAGTCGCGCGGATTGGGCGCGGTTTAGCGCCCGACTGCGGCCTTCTATTGGCATAATCGCGATTACTCATGGCTTACATCCGCTCTAAGGTTTCAATACCGAGTAGATTTAGGCCTTTTTGTAACGTACGAGCCGTCAGTTGCGCGAGTAATAAACGGCTGTTCTTTTGCGCGTCATTATCGGCGGCAAGCACTGGACAAGCTTCGTAAAAGCTAGAGAAAGCACCCGCTAATTCGTATAAATAAGCACACAGTACGTGCGGCTGACCTTTATCGACAACACGATTGAGGATCTCACCGAACTGCGCCAACTTATTACCGAGATCTTTCTCTTTTTCATGCTCAAGCACGATTTTCGCTTGGCTGAGATCCAGATCGGTTACTCGCTTGAATATGCCCGCAACACGGGTGTAAGCGTACAGCAGGTAAGGTGCGGTATTGCCTTCGAAGCTGAGCATTTGTTCAAAGCTGAAAATGTAATCGCTGGTGCGGTTTTTCGACAAGTCAGCATATTTAACGGCGCTGATCCCAACGACACGGGCAATTTCAGTCAGCGTGGCCTCATCCATATCAGGATTTTTGCTACGAACGAGTTCTAGCGCGCGCACATTGGCCTCTTCTAGCAGGTCAACTAACTTAACGACACCGCCGCTACGGGTTTTGAATGGACGGCCATCTTCGCCATTCATAGTACCAAAACCTAAGTGTTCTAATGACATATCTTCACGGACAAACTTAGCCAGTTTCGCTAGGCTAAAGACTTGTTGGAAATGCAGTGCCTGACGTAGGTCAACAAAATACAGGACGCGATCGGCCTTTAACACGTTCGAGCGGTAGCGCATTGCTGCAAGATCTGAGGTGGCATACAAATAGCCGCCATCGGCTTTTTGGATGATAACAGGCAATGGCTCACCTTCTTTGTTGCGGAAGGCTTCTTGGAATACGACTTTAGCGCCGTTACTTTCGGTTAATAAACCTTGGGCATCTAAATCTTTAACCACTTGCTCGAGATCGGCGTTATAAGCACTTTCACCGTGTACATCGGCGCGGGTCAGGCTCACACCTAAACGGGCGTAGACTTCATGGCAGTGGCTTAACGAAATATCGTTAAATTCGCGCCACAGTTTGTTGCAATACTCGTCGCCAGATTGCAGTTCAACCACTAACTGACGAGCGCGGGTGGCGAATTCTGCTGATTCGTCGAAACGCAGTTTAGCAGCACGATAAAAGTTTTCTAAATCAGACAGTTCAAGTTGAGCTTCTTCACCATTTTTGGCGCGCAGCTCTTCCATATAGGCCAGCAACATACCAAATTGTGTGCCCCAGTCGCCCACATGGTTTTGACGAATAACCTTGTGGCCTAAAAATTCTAACGCACGCACAACACTGTCACCAATGATGGTTGAACGTAGATGGCCTACATGCATTTCTTTGGCGAGGTTGGGTGAAGAGTAATCGACAACAACGGTTTGTGGTGTCGGTAACTTAATGCCTAAATGCTCATCGTTGACGGCATTTTGCAGTTGATCTGCTAAGGCGCTGTCGTTGATGAAAAAGTTGATAAAGCCTGGTCCTGCAATTTCAACCTTAGCCACAAAAGCCGAAGCCGGTAAGGTATCTATGATCAGTTGGGCTAATTCGCGTGGATTCTTGCCTGCGACCTTGGTTAGCATCATGGCTAAGTTGGTTGCCAAGTCGCCATGACTCTTATCCTTGGTTCGATCTACCTGAATGCGTGCTTCAAAGTCAGCAGGCACAATACCTTGTTGTTTAAAGGATTCTAGAGTTTGTTCAAGTAATGATTGGATATGTGATTTCATGGGTTCTAATCGGCACTAACTTTAAGAGTGAATACAGGGAATAACCGCATATTTTAGCCGTTTGTGGTTAACAATTGCTATCTTCCCGATGATTTTTTATCAAATGATTGTGAAATACTCGACTCAGAGGAGATCCAGCGGATCTCTGTCTAAGCTCCATCGGCAGCGTTTAGCTTCGATAAGTTGTTCTACAAGCGGATGAATACGTTCAAACTCTTGCTGCAGACGGTTGCGGTTTTTAGCTTGGAATAAGAGTTGGCGACGGAACTTGCCAGCTTTTTTATCTAAGGGCGCGGGCATAGGACCAATCACCTCAAATTCTTTATCTTGCGGCAAAAGCGCGGCAAAGGCGTTGAGAAAGTTATCGGCATCACTGGCTAAATGTGCTTCGGCGCGCACCAACACCATGTGCCATGCTGGCGGCAGCAGTGCTTGTTGACGTTCTTTGAGCTGGCTGCGAGCAAACTCGCCATAACCGCGGTGCAGCAAATCCCGCAAAATAGGATTGTCGCTCTGGTGAGTTTGCAATAATACCGTGCCGGGTTTACTGGCACGCCCTGCGCGACCTGCAACTTGGGTATAGAGTTGTCCAAAACGTTCGGGCGCGCGGAAGTCGGCGCTAAATAAAGCGCCATCGACATCGAGTAACCCAACAAGCGTCACATCAGGGAAGTGGTGGCCCTTAGCTAGCATTTGCGTGCCGACGAGGATTTTATATTCCCCCTTATGAATCGCATTTAAGTGGGTTTCTAATGAACCTTTAAGGCGGGTCGTATCACGGTCGATGCGCACTACTGGATGTTTAGGAAACTCTTGTTGCAGCGCTTCGGCGAGCTGTTCTGTGCCTATGCCTTGGCCCATCAACATAGTACTGCCACATTTGTGACACTGCTTGGGGATAGCGTATTGATTGCCACAATGGTGACAGCAAATTTCGCCAAGGGATTGATGTACAGTGAAAAACGCGTCGCAGCGGTCGCATTCGTGTAAGTGCCCACACTCGTGGCAAAGCAGGGCTGGTGCGAAGCCGCGGCGATTGAGAAACAACAAGACTTGGTTGCCTGCGTCTAAATGCAGGCGGATTTCGTTCAGTAACGGCACTGACATACCGGCTTTCAGCGGCATATTTTTAATGTCGATAATGCCTTGGCGCACTTTTTTAGCCGCACCTGCGCGTTCACCCAATTGTAAATGATGGTAACGGCCGCTTAAGGCATTTTGTAGACTTTCGAGTGAGGGGGTCGCTGTGCCCAAAATCACCGGAATCGCTTCTAAATGGCCACGCATGACTGCCAAGTCGCGGGCATGATAACCAACGCCTTCCTGTTGTTTGAAACTACTGTCGTGTTCTTCATCGAGTATGATGATGCCGGGATACGCCATAGGTGTGAACAAGGCTGAGCGGGTGCCGATAATGATTGCAGCCTGACCACAGCGGGCTTGGCGCCATGCTTCGAGTCTCTGATTGTCGGTTAACCCTGAATGCAAAATGGCAACATTGACTTTGAAACGGCGCTTAAAGCGGTTGATTGTCTGGGGTGTTAAGCCGATTTCAGGCACTAAAATTAACGCTTGTTTGCCTTGCTTGAGGATTTCTTCGAGTACAGCAAGATAGACTTCCGTTTTACCCGAACCGGTAATGCCTTCTAATAAAGTACAGTGATATCCTTGTTGCAGATTTAAAGTGGCAACGGCGACGGCTTGTTCTTTATTGAGTTTATGTGGCGTTTCGTCCATTTCGAGTGTGGTGCGCCAGTCGAGATTAAGCTCGGCAATTTTTTCATGGCGTGCCACCCAGCCTTTATCTTCTAGGGCTTTAAGCGCCGCTTTACTGATGTCTAAGCTGATAACCTCTTCTTGGGTTAAGCTGGCGGTTTTGAGTAACTCGAGTAGTTTTTTCTGTGCGGGTGCGCGTTTAACCGCTTCGGGCGCAATATTTTGGCCTATTTCAGTTAATTGCCAGAATTGGATCTTTTGTGGCGCGGCATCGAGCCCTTTACGCAGGGCCACTGGTAAGGCTTGGGTTAGCATCTGCCCTTGGCTGCAAAAATAGTATCTCGCAGCCCAAAGAGTTAATTTATAAAGTGATTCAGGCAGTAAAGGTTTATCGTCGATAAACTCGAGCACAGACTTAATTTGCTTTGGGGCTAAGCTGCAAGACTCAGTGATACCTGTGACTAACCCGATCAATTGTTGACGACCGAAGGGAACTTTAACGCGCACACCTATTTGCGGTGTACTAGGATAGGATTCGGGTACGCGGTAGCTAAAGGTTTGCCGCATAGGCACAGGTAACGCAACTTCGACAAACAATGACATATGCAGGCAAGTCTTAGACAAGAATGTGGTTTAGTGTACTCAGCGCGGCTGGCTAGGGCTAGCCCTAATGATGGTTTACCAAGGATAGTTGAGAGTAAATAAATGGCTAATATAGTGAAATCATTAGGTCTACTTGCTTTGGTGTGCAGCGCACCTAGCATGGCACAAGTCTCCCATGTGAGCATTAATAGCCGGATGTTTGAATTAGGCGCTTACCCTAAACTCAGGGTGAATGTGATCGCAGACAATCAAGATATGTCGCGCTTAGAGTTTGTTGTGCAGCAAGCAAGCGGCGAAGAAAGGTTAATGGTTGAGGAGATTAATCGCTTTTTAGTTTTACTCACTGGCGTTGAAGATGTGAAGGATAGTAGCGCTAAACTCTTAGTGAGAGAGTATCGTCTTGACCGATGGTATGACGTCAAAAGTATCAATTTATTCGGCACAGCTAAACCTGCCTCTGCCGCGTTAACGATAAAAGCGGTTTCGGACACTAAAAAGACCACCATAGCGGGCGCCCCAAAAAGTGCGGATAAAGTGGGCATTAAGCCTGTAAAAGTGGTGGCAGAACCAAAGCCAGTTGCAGAGGTAACGCCCGCAGCGACTGTTGCTACTGCTGCAAATACCCAATCCAAAGTACCAACGGTAGAAGTGGTGACTGGCTTTAGATTTCCTGAAGCCGCGAACAAACAAAATACGTCGGCTACTGAGATAAACGCCTTCGCTAAAACCTCTGAGACGATTGCTGTTGAAAAAGGGGCTGTTGAAAACGCTGCAACTGAAACTGTGGTTCCCGAAATAGTGAAAACGGCAAATAATGAGCAAAAACAGAATATTGCTGAAACGGCCTCACAGACGCCCGAACATTGCCATTTAACGTATCTTGCTGGCGAGACGTTGTGGCGTATCGCTAATCGATATGCCAAGGATTGGGATGTGAGTGTATATGGCGCTATGTTGGCGATTTATGAGGCAAATCCTGTGGCTTTCTCGAAGAATAGAATCAATGCACTCAAGAGCAATGCGGTGCTATCTTGTCCTTCGAAAATGATTTTGGATCAGCATTCTGATGCTAAAGAGGCGCGGGCGGTATTTGAGGCTAAAGAAGCGGGAAAATAAGCCGCTTAACTAAAGTCAAAATAGACACGGATTAACCGGCAAACGCTCAGATAATCTACTTGTATCCCTTGTAGGTATGCTGTACCATTCTGCGCCCTAAACATATTGTTATTAACATGCATGTGGTGTCCGACTACGGGTTGGAAGAGCGACATGGCCTTACACTTTTGAGGTAACCCCAATGAAACCAGGTATCCACCCAACATACGCTATCATCACTGCAAACTGTACTTGTGGTAACGTTATCAAAGTAAACTCTACTGCTGGTAAAGATCTGCATTTAGACGTATGTGGTGCTTGTCACCCATTCTACACTGGTACACAAAAAGTTGTTGATACCGGCGGTCGTATCGACAAATTCAACAAGCGCTTCGCAGTGCTTGCAAAGAAATAATTGCGATTGCAATGTTTCTAGAAAAGGCGCCTATGGCGCCTTTTTGCTTTGTGTTATTCGTCGATTTTCTTTATTCCGCTTATTCTACATATCTAGCTGGTACGACTTCACTCAATAAATCGTCAACTTATTCAGTATTGAGAGTTCAAGTGTATAATTCGACTTATTTATAGCAATTAACTATAAGATAAATATGCTAGTCGCCATATATTGTAATTTAACCAACATTTTTGAGATTAAGTCGCTACAACTAGCGCAGTAACTACAAAATATATGTTTGTTTCCTACAAAACATATTAAGAAATGCAGCTTTATTATAGGAGATAAGTTTATAAAACTAAGCTTAGAGGGTCTATTTGGCGGCTAAATTGAAATTTATGAATCTCTTATTTATAAATTCCCCTTATTGGCGTATCTTACCCCGACCAGCCAGACTATTAACATCACCCTTTGGTGAGACTAGATGTGTGTTGGTAGGTCTTACTCTCATAAATTATAAATGTCGCATTTCAGGATTTTAAAATGTCAGATATTCGTCAACAAGCACTCGATTATCATGAATTTCCCATACCAGGCAAAACCGCAGTTTGCCTTACCAAACCCGCCGAAACGAGTCACGATCTCGCCCTAGCTTATAGCCCTGGTGTGGCTGAGCCAGTACGCGAAATCGCTGCAGATCCTGACAATGCGTATCGTTATACCAATAAAGGTAATACGGTTGCCGTGATTACCAATGGTACGGCTATCTTAGGTTTAGGGAATTTGGGCCCTTTGGCTTCTAAACCTGTAATGGAAGGTAAAGCATTATTGTTCAAGCATTTTGCGAATATCGATTCGACAGATATTGAGATTACGCATAATACGCCTGAGGAATTTATCAATACTGTTGCTGCGATTGCTGACACTTTTGGTGGTATCAATCTTGAAGATATTAAAGCGCCCGAATGCTTTGTTATCGAACGTGAATTGATTGCTCGTTGTAAAGTGCCAGTATTCCATGACGATCAACACGGCACCGCAATCGTGACTGCGGCGGGTATGATCAATGCGCTGGAAATTCAAGGCAAGTTGATAAGCGACGCGACTTTTGTGTGTATGGGTGCGGGTGCTGCTGCCATCGCTTGTATGACTATGCTGGTAAAATGCGGTGCGAATCGCGCCAACATTTACATGCTAGACACTAAAGGTGTTATTCATTCTGGCCGTACAGATCTTAATGAATATAAAGCACTATTTGCGAATGATACCGAGAAACGCACGCTTCTTGATGTTATTAAAGGCGCAGACGTATTTTTAGGTCTATCAGGTCCTGACGTCATTGGTGCAGAAGAAGTCGCGCTGATGGCCGATAAGCCAGTGATTTTTGCGTGTTCTAACCCAGATCCTGAAATCAAACCTGCACTTGCTCATGCAACGCGTAGTGATTTGATCATGGGTACGGGTCGTAGCGACTATCCAAACCAAGTGAATAACGTATTGTGTTTCCCATTTATTTTCCGTGGTGCATTGGATGTGCGTGCGTCTTGCATTAATGATGAGATGAAAATTGCGGCAGTTCATGCAATTGCATCACTGGCAAAAGAGCCTGTGCCCGCGAGTGTGTTGAAGGCTTATCCTAATGTGACGTCGCTGAGTTTTGGCCCTGAATATGTGCTGCCAAAACCTATGGACCCACGTTTATTGCCAAATGTCGCCCGTGCGGTTGCACAAGCGGCTATCGACTCTGGTGTGGCTGCGATCACCACTTTACCTAAATACGCCGACTAGGCTAAAAGTGGTAAAAACATTAAAAAGAGGCTAATTAGCCTCTTTTTTGTTTTTAAGTGGACATTAAAGTCACAGCGTCTTAGTTGCCTTTTAGGTTATGCTACTGAATAATCAACGGACAACTTTTGTTGAGCTTCTGTTAAAATCGCACAAATAATTATAATAATCCTGCAGGATAGCGGATAGATGAAATTCACCCGAATGTTAACTACAAAATTAACCAGCTTTTGGTTAATGTCATTAGCCGCTATCGCCTTCGTATTTTTGCTGAGCGCTATGATGAGTTTCGTGCAGCTGACCTATAAATTTCAGCAGCAAAAAGTCGCTGAACTCGAAACTATGTTAGTCGATCAGTTTCAACACCAACCTGATTGGGAGCTAGAAGCTTGGCTACCGCCCATGCTGCTTGCTTACAATGCCGTTAATTTTCGGTTGACCTTGAAAGATGAAGTGTTATTTGCCTATGAAGGCAACCTTTCTACGCAAAATGCGATGGTGTATGACCATGTGCTAGAGCCGACATCTGGCTTGCGTATGCAGTTAACCTTGACTCAGCCATTCGAGCATTACACTTTCAGTTGGTATGAAATTCTGATTTTGTTGGTCGGTATCTTAGCCGTGGCTGCCTTAGTGCGTTTTGGTTATTTATGGTTTTCACAGCAGCTCGATGGCATTGAAGAATTAGCCTTACGTAGTCGATTGATTCTGCAAGGTAAGCATGAGCAAGCTCTCGCTACCCCCGGAAATGGTAAACCAAGGCTGATTAACCGTGCTTTGACTAAGTTGTTAGAAGAGTTACAGGACGCACAAAAGGAGCGGGGGCGTTTCGACAAATTCATCCGTTCTAATACCTTTCTTGATGCGGAAACGCGCATTGGTAACCGACTCTTTTTGAATAATCGTCTCGACGCCCTTAGTCATAATCAGGCTATGCTTGCCCACGGGGTAATCTATTTATTAGAAATGGATGATCTGGATTTATTGCAGCAATCCCAAGGTGAAGCTGTGACGAAAGAGCTATTAAACTCGACAGTTAATGCGATAAGTCAATTGCTGCAAACTCAAGCTAATAGTATTTTTGCCCGTCGTTCCCATAATCAATTTGCCATAGTCGTGCCGCAAATCTCCTTAATTGAAGCGGATCAATTTGCCAGCAAATTACTCAAGATATGTCTAAGCCAGCCTTTGCCTGATGTTGAGAATAGCGATAACTTTTTCCACCTCGGATGCGCTTATTTTACCGCAGGCGATAATGCGGCTCAGTTAATTGAAGAAGCCGATATGGCTTTGAGGGCGGCACAATTACAGGGTAATAGTAATTGGTTTATGTACGACAAAGGCGCGATTGATGAAGAATTTGCCAAAGGCTCAGTGCGTTGGCGTAGTTTTTTAGAAAATGCGTTAGTGCAAAGGCGATTCTTCCCCTTTAGCCAGCCGATAATTGATTCAGATGGTAATGAGCACCATAAAGAGATATTTACGCGGGCTCGGGATAATCAGGGGGCGTTAATCCGTGCCACACTCTTCATTCCTATGGCGAATAAATGTGGCTTAATGCCACAGGTCGAACGGCAAATTATTGAGCGGGTATTGTTATTATTGTCGAATGAATTAGCAGACGGCGTATCGAATGCTCAAACAGTTAAGAAATCAGCGCCGCAGATATACAGTATTAATCTGAGTTTGGATTCGCTAATGAGCCGAGCCTTCACTCAATGGCTAAAAACGACGCTATTAGAATATCGCCATCTCACCACGCGACTGATTTTCGAAGTGCCTGAAGATATCGTTATTCAACATCAAGAAAAGTTGCAGCCTAAATTAGATATGATCCGTAAAATGGGCGCGAGATTATGCGTCGATCATGTGGGTCAGCAGGTTGTCGGTACTTATTACATTCGCGAATGCCATTTTGATTTAATTAAGTTACACAGATCCATCGTGCGTCATATTCATTTACGACCAGAAAACCAATTATTTATCCGCAGTTTGATTGGCGGTTTATATCGAACGGAAGTACAAGTCTGCGCCGAAGGGGTAGAAGTCTTTGAAGAGTGGCAGACACTGCAAATCCTCGGTGTTGGCGCAGCGCAGGGAATGTATTTCAGTGAACCCATAGAGGCTAAGTAAGGGAAGTTCAGTGTTTGGGTGATTAATATCGTCTTAGAGACAAATAGATCCTATTATTCACGTATTTATCTATAAAATACGAGCATTTGCGGCTAAACTAGCCAGTGCCAAAAATATGACGTTTGCGGTTTTTATTCTGTATCGAGCAGGTCATAGGTCAAGGAGCACTGGAGAGTGGAGTGACAGGAAGTTTGTGCGAAAGAGACTACTCAAGCTTTTAAATTCAGTTGGTTATAGGCATCTTTATGGAAAAAAGTCTTATAGGTCGATTAGCCTTTTGGCAGAAGAGAACAGAACCGACTAGCCTTGGTGTCTATGTCTGCGCCGATAAATTATGGGTTTACGCACCTGCCCAAAAAGAAAATGCTGAGCAGTGGTTACCCTTTGAGCTGAAAGATGAGCACTGGTCATTGGCGTTTGCTGCTGTGGCTAAATCCTTTCCCAATGCACAGTTACAGCTGATTTTGGCTTCAGGCCTTTATCAATTACTGCTGACCGATAAACCGAATGTCGATACTGTCGAGTTATCCCAAGCCTTGTTGTGGTCAATTAAAGACATGGTCACGCTACCTGTACCGCAAATCCATTTGGATTACTTTGAGTCACCCATTCCGAGTAATAAAATCAATGTTGTGGTGGTGGATAAAGCTAAGTTAGTGAGCATGGTGCAGGCCATTCATGAACAAGATTTACAACTTTTCGGTATTAGTATCGAAGAGTTAGCCGTAACTAACCTATTTAATGATGACAACCAAGCGCGTCTGGTAGTAAGCCATAATCCCGGTCAAGAATTGCTACTGACTGTGGTTAAGCAAGGTCAGCTGTATATGCAGCGTCGCGTGCGCGGATTTACTCAATTGGATAAGACTCAAGCGGATGAGTTAAGTTATGGCATGGCAGACAATTTAAGCTTAGAAATTCAGCGCTCTATGGATTATTTTGAAAGTCAATTGAGACAGGCTCCGGTATCTTCTATCGAACTCCTCGCCGATGGTGCCGTGGATACTTTAGCTAAGTTAGTCTCGGCAAACTTCAATCAAGCTGTGAATGTCATTGATAAAAGCTGTGTTGGCGCGCGAATGGCGGGATTAGCCTTTGCTGAATTTTATCGAGGTACTGAGTGATTAAATACCGAGTCAATCTTTACACTCCTTCATTATTGCCCCCGAAGCAAAGATTAACCTTTGCGCGTTTAAGTGCCTACGCCTTGGTTTTTGCGATCTTATTTGCGTTTTTAGGTGGTTATAGCTACTGGCAAGTCAGTGAGTTACAACAGGCCCAGCAGTTGGCTGCCCAACAAAAGCAGCAATTCGATACCCAAAAACAGGCATTAGAAGCACAAATTGCTGCGCGTAAACCCGATGCCGATCTTGTTGCGCGAGTCGATTTAGCGGAACAACAGTTAGAGCTGAAGCAATTACTCATGGGAGAATTGAGTCTTAGGACTTCTTTAACTAGCCGTGGTTTTGCGCCAGTTCTTAAAGATTTAGCCGTCGTGTCGGATGCGAGTGTTTGGCTTAGTCATATCGTCATTAATGAGCAAGATTTTATGTTCGAAGGTTTTGCCGACCATCCTCAAAGCATTCCGCAGTGGATTGGCAAACTTAAAACTACGCAGACTTTAAAGGGGCAAGCTTTCTCGTCGATGAGCATGGATCGCGGTGAAGATAAACCTTTGGCCTTTACCTTGAAAAGCGATAACAAGGAGGAAGCCGCGCAATGAAGCAAAAGTTAGCCCAATTAGGACAACAGTTTGATGCGCTAAGTCGCCGTGAGCGAGTGTTGATCTCAGTCGCCATTCTGGCCGTGGTCGGCATGCTGAGTTATTTACCCTTAGAGTCCCTGTGGAAAACCCATGTGGCTGTTTCACAACAGCTAAAAGCCTTAGAGCAGGAAAACGCGATTTCGGCTCAGCAGATTGACTTGTATCAGCAACGTTTAGCGTTAGATCCCAATCAAGATTACCAACAGCGTTTAGTGTTGTTGCAGCAACAAAATCAAGCCCTAGATGCCCAGCTCGATGAGCAGATGGTGGATATGGTGCCGGCTGACTATATGCCGCAGTTGCTGGGTAATTTACTAGGACAAGTGCAAGGGATTAAATTAATTAAGTTTATGTCGATAGCGCCCATCCCATTGTTACCCGTGGGTGAAGAGAAAAAACTCAATCTATATAGCCATGGTATTCGCTTGAGTTTAGAGGGCGATTATTTTTCTGTGTTGCGCTTTGTTGAAGCCGTTGAGGCCATGCCAGATAAACTTTATTGGAAGCGTCTCGACTATAAAGTCGCAGAATATCCAAAAGCGACCGTTGAGATTGAACTTTATACCTTGAGTATTAATAAGGACTTTATCAGTGTTTCTAAATAAGTCTTATATTATCAGTGTGTTGTTATTGGTTAGTAGCCCTATGGTGTCTGCTGAATCGCTGCGCGACCCGACTTTGCCCGGTAAAGGCTTTGCTGTGCAGGGTCATGCGAGTCAAACGCAGGATCAGGCGCTTGTACTTAACAGCATAGTAAGCTCAGGAAACACGGCTTATGCTGTGATAAATAACAAGATATTGTCTGTTGGCGACAGCGTTCATGGGCTGAGTATCGTTAAAATTACCCCCACTTATGTATCGCTGTCCGATGGACGGAAATTGACATTGTTTCAAGCAATAACAGAGAGATAGGGAATACACCTCAGATGAAAGCGATTAAATACTTTACACCTCTGCTCTCACTTTGCCTTGTGGCGTGTCAGACCACAAATAGGCCACAGCCGGAGGCGAGTAAGGCGGAATTAGCGGCCTCAATGGCGACGGCAACGGCATCAACGACGCCACCGCCTGCGACTATGCCGGACGCGGTTCAGCGGGAATTGAATTCAGGCGCATTGCTATCAGGTTTGACCCCCACATTGGAAACTGAGCGTCGTTTCGATGTATCAGCCCACGATGTTGATGCTAAAGTATTTTTTCCAAGCTTAGTCCAAGGTACACCACTGAGTGTCGCCGTACATCCTGACGTGCAAGGTACGATCTCATTATCCCTTAAAGGTGTGACGTTAACTGAAGCAATTCAAGTGGTTGAAGATATCTACGGCTACGAAGTGAGTCGCGAAGGGCGCATCCTAAGAGTGTTTCCTGCTGGGATGCGTACCGAGACGTTTCCGCTGAACTATCTCTATATGGAACGCGATGGCTTATCTGTGACGTCAGTGAGTTCAGGACGGATTTCGGATAGCAATAATTCCAATAGTAATTCGAACAATAACAATTCAAACAATAGCGGCTCGAATAATAACAATAATTCGAACAGCAGTAATGGCAATAACTCGAGCAGTAATGGCGGTAGCGATAGTAGCAACGGTACTTTTATCCGTTCGCGTACTAAGACAGATTTTTGGGGGGACTTGAAAGAGACATTATCCTCGATAATCGGCGAAACAGGTGGCGGTCGTCAGGTTGTTGTTACGCCGCAGGCGGGTTTAGTGACCATTCGTGCTTTTCCTAGTGAATTACGCCAAGTGCGTACTTTCTTAAATTCCGCAGAAAGTCATTTGCAGCGCCAAGTGATTTTAGAAGCGAAGATCCTCGAAGTCACCTTATCCGATGGTTATCAGCAAGGTATCCAATGGGATAATGTGCTGGGACATGTTGGCAATACGAATGTGAATTTTGGAACATCAGCGGGCCCTGGTTTAAACGATAAAATCACCTCGGCGATTGGTGGTGTGACCTCGCTGAGTATTAAAGGTTCTGACTTTACGACCATGATCAACCTATTAGATACCCAAGGTGATGTGGATGTATTGTCTAGCCCAAGGGTGACTGCATCGAATAACCAAAAAGCGGTGATCAAAGTCGGTACTGATGAGTACTTTGTCACTGATGTTTCATCGACCACAGTAGCGGGCACAACGCCTGTGACCACTCCACAAGTCGAGCTCACGCCGTTTTTCTCGGGCATTGCCTTAGACGTTACGCCGCAAATTGATAGTGACGGCAATGTGTTATTGCACGTGCATCCATCCGTTATCGATGTGAAAGAGCAGACTAAAGACATCAAAGTGAGTGACGCTTCGTTGGAGCTACCTTTAGCGCAGAGTGAAATTCGTGAGTCTGATACTGTCATCCGCGCCGCCTCCGGTGACGTAGTCATCATCGGTGGCTTGATGAAGAGTGAAAACATTGAAGTGGTATCGCAAGTGCCTTTGTTGGGTGATATTCCTTTCCTCGGTGAATTGTTTAAAAACCGTAGTAAGCAGAAGAAGAAAACCGAGCTTATTATTCTGTTAAAACCTACGGTAGTTGGCGTTGATACCTGGAAAACTGAGCTACAACGTTCTAAGACCTTATTAGATCGTTGGTATCCGGAGACAAAGTAAGCTTCTATGTATCAGAAGCATTTTGGCCTAAGCCAACCTCCATTTTCACTGACACCCAATACCGGATTTTTTTTCGGCCTGTCGCCACATGTGGAAGCCTTGCAAGTGTTGCAAACCGCGCTGCAAACGGGCGAAGGCTTTATCAAGGTGACAGGGGAGGTGGGGACTGGTAAAACGTTGATTTGCCGCAAGCTTATCAACGAATTGCCGAGTCAGTTTCATTGCGCATATTTGCCTAATCCTTATCTCACTCCTACTGAATTACGTTGGGCGGTAGCGAGTGAGCTGGGCCTTAAATACACCAGCAATATCGACCAGCAGCAACTCACTGGACTTATTCAACAGCAGCTTTTAGCCTTGAGCGCCCACGGGCACGCCATCGTATTGGTACTCGATGAAGCGCAGGCATTGCCGGACGACAGTCTTGAGGCGCTGCGGTTATTCACTAATCTGGAAACCGAGACGCGCAAATTATTGCAGGTGGTGTTATTTGGGCAACCCGAACTTGATGAAAGACTTAAACGCCAAGAATTCAGGCAATTAAGACAACGTATTACTTTTAGCTATAACCTTCGCCCACTGACATGGGATGAAACCGATGCTTATATTCGTCACAGATTAGCCATAGCAGGGCGTGCGGGCGAACCACTCTTTACATCACGGGAAACACGTCAGATTGCCTATGCGTCCCGAGGGATCCCCAGATTGATCAATATTCTTGCCCACAAAGCCTTGTTACTGAGTTTCGGCGAGGGTGCTACGCGTGTGCAAACCTCCCACGTTAAAGCGGCGATTCAAGACACTGAAGATGCGAGCGTGCGCCGATTATTGTCGTGGAAATGGCTGCCTTTTTTCACTCTGATAACTGTGGTGTTCGGTTTGGGATTACAACACGTTTTGAGGAGTGTTGTATGAGCGTGATCAACAAGATGTTGCAGGATCTCGACAAACGTCAGCAGGGGCACGAACTTAGTAACGTCACTCAACCGCAGGTGCAATATTTAGCTCGCAGGCGTTCATCATCTCACTGGCTGCTGTTCTGTGGTGTGTCACTGCTATTCGGTGGCGGCACGGTTTATGGCTGGCAATTTTTCATGGCAAAGCCTGCGGAAGCGACAGCTTCATCTCAAGCGCAGGAACAACATATATTAACTGCTCAAACTGAGCCTGTACGGATGGAGAGTCTTGTCTCAAACGAATCTTCACCTAACGTCGATGCCGCTGCTGAACCCTTGAAGCTTGCGACGACACAGAAGATTGCGGCAGCGATGACAGCGAATAGTGAAGAGGTTGAACCAAGTGCCACCGAAGTGGCATCGAGTCAGGCACCAGAATTGGGAACCGCAAAAGAGGCTGAATCAGAGCGACAAGCTCAGCCACACTCGCAACCGCGACAAAAACCACAAGCAGACGTGAGCCTTGCACTCGCAGATGACAAGGTCGATACGGTAAGCGAGCCAAGCCACTCGCAGCCAAATCGTGCGACGTCGAGTGTGCGTAGCGCCGAGGTCACTGTAGCTGCGCCCTCTGCGTTAATGATGTCGGAGCGGGCCAGTGTGGCCGCCGATAATGAAGGTCACGCGAGTAATGGGCTTAACGTACAAGAATTTAAAGCGGATACGGGGACTCATCAACTCGCGCCCAAAGAACAAGGGCAAATGGCGATTACTGAGGTGAAGTTAACGCCAAAGCAGCTGGCAAAGAAGCGGTTTACGTTAGCGAGCGAGGCCGAAAGGGATGGCAAGCTCAAAGATGCTATTAGTTATTATGAGCAAACATTAGGCTTTGATCCCAGTATGCACGAAGCGCGCAAGCAATTGGCTGCGCTGCATTATGGTCAAGGTCAATTAGCCAAAGCCAGCGAAGTGTTGCAGCAAGGTATGCTGTTATTCCCGCAGCAATTAGACTTTGCCTTATTGCTCGCTCGGGTTCAGCAAGCCGCTGGTCAGGCTGATCTCGCATTAGTGACGTTAGCTAACATACCTGATACGCATCCGCTGGCGAGACAAAAGTGGATGGCACAATCGGATTTGGCACAAAAGCTAGGGCAGTTTTCCGTTTCGGAACAAGCCTACAGGCAGTTATTACAACAAGAACCCCAACAGGCTAAATGGTGGATGGGACTAGCTTATGCGCTTGATTCGCAGCAGCAATTTACCCAAGCACGCCAAGCCTATCGGACTGCATTAGGCCACAGAGGCTTATCGGCGCAGGCGAGTGCCTTTATCGAACAACGTTTGACTCAGCTAGGAGATAGCCAATGAAACCCAGATTAAAAATGCGTTTGGGCGATCTGTTAGTTCAAGAAGCCATTATTACCGAAGCGCAGTTGCAACAGGCGTTAGGCGAGCAGCGTAATACGGGCAAAAAACTGGGTCGTACCCTCATTGATCTGCAATCGATTACAGAGCATCAGTTGCTGCAGTTCTTGTCGCAACAATTGAATGTGCCTTTGCTCGATATCAGTAAAATGCCAATTCCAGCGGAAGTCGTGCATCTGATTCCTGAGGTGCAAGCCCGACGTTTCCGCGCTTTAGCGGTTGAAGACAGGGGCGATAGCGTACTGGTAGCTATGAGTGATCCAGCCGATTTGCAGGCGCTCGATCACCTCGAAATGCTTATCGCACCTAAGCGTTTGAAGTTAGCTGTAGCGCCCGAGCAGCAACTGCTACAAGCGTTTGATAACTTATATCGCCGTACAGACCAAATTGCTCAGATTGCCGGTAAACTCGAAGAAGAATACGCTGCCGACGAGATGTTCGATTTAGCCAGCCTCACGTCGGGCGATAGTGACAATGAAACCACAGTGGTTAAGTTGCTGCAGTCGATTTTTGAGGATGCGGTGCAAATGCGCGCCTCGGATATTCATATCGAACCCGGTGATAAAGCCTTACGTATTCGCCAGCGTATCGATGGTCAGCTACATGAAACGATTCTGAATGAAGTTAATATTGCTGCCGCTTTAGTATTGCGACTTAAGTTGATGGCGGGTCTCGATATTTCCGAAAAACGTTTGCCGCAGGATGGTCGTTTCCATATGGAAATCAAAGGTCATCATATCGATGTGCGTATGTCGACTATGCCGATTTACCACGGCGAATCTGTGGTGATGCGTTTGCTCGATCAATCGGCGGGTTTATTGACCTTAAACGAAACCGGTATGCCGCCTGCTATTTTGGCGCGTATTCGTAAACAGATCAAACGTCCCCACGGCATGCTACTGGTCACAGGTCCAACGGGTAGCGGCAAAACGACCACCTTGTACGGTATTTTGAGCGAGCTTAATACCGCCGACCGTAAGATCATCACTGTCGAAGATCCGGTCGAATATCAATTGCCGCGGATCAACCAAGTACAAGTTAACCATAAGATTGGCTTAAACTTTTCAAATGTATTACGCACTACCTTACGTCAAGACCCCGATATCATCATGGTGGGGGAAATGCGTGACCAAGAAACCGTGGAGATTGGTCTTAGGGGCGCATTAACGGGTCACTTTGTGCTATCGACCTTGCATACCAACGATGCGGTCACCAGTGCGCTGCGTTTACTCGATATGGGCGCTGCGAGTTATTTAGTTGCTAGTGCCTTAAGGGTGATTATTGCCCAGCGTTTAGTGCGCCGTGTCTGCCATAACTGTGGGGTAGAGTATCAACCGACACCGCAGGAAAAAGCCTGGCTGAGTAGTGTGAGCCGCAAAGATTTTACCCATGCGAATTTTAGGATTGGCACGGGTTGCCAGAGTTGTAATGGCAGTGGTTATCGCGGGCGGATCGGTATTTTTGAAATCCTCGAGCTAGATGAAAAGATGATCGATGCTATGCGTACTGGTAATCCGCAGGATTTTGCCAGTGCCGCGTTGCAGAGCCCTAACTTCACCCCACTCGCTGAGTCAGCTTTGCAATATCTGAGCGAAGGCATGACGACGATTGAAGAGGTCGCTAAGTTGGTGGAAGACGTGAGTGAATCTCAGATACCTTTGTCGAAGGATATTATCAGCCAACAAGGCGTTGAGGCGTAATTATGCCAATTTATCAATACCGTGGACGCAGTGGTCAAGGTCAATCCGTTACGGGACAATTGGATGCCGCGTCGGAAAGTGCCGCTGCTGACATGCTATTGGCGCGCGGCATTATCCCCCTTGAAGTCAAAGTCGCCAAAGTAGTTAAGTCGTTCTCACTGACTAAGTTATTTGGTGGGAAAGTCGCGTTAGAAGAATTACAGATTTTTACCCGACAAATGTACTCCTTGACCCGTTCTGGTATTCCTATTTTGCGGGCGATTGCAGGCTTATCTGAAACGGCGCATTCCCAGCGAATGAAAGATGCGCTTAATGATATTTCTGAGCAGCTCACCGCAGGGAGACCCTTGTCATCATCCATGAATCAACATCCCGATGTGTTTGATTCTTTGTTTGTTTCTATGGTGCACGTGGGGGAGAACACGGGTAAGTTAGAAGATGCCTTCATTCAACTTTCAGGTTATATCGAGCGTGAGCAAGAGACGCGGCGACGAATTAAATCGGCCATGCGTTATCCCATGTTTGTATTGATTGCGATTGCGCTCGCTATGGTGATCCTCAATATCATGGTGATCCCTAAGTTTGCCGAGATGTTTTCTCGCTTTGGCGCCGACTTGCCGTGGGCGACAAAAGTGTTGATTGGCACATCAAATCTATTCGTGAATTATTGGGCGCTGATGTTGGTGGCGCTGATTGGCACTATTATTGGCATTCGTTACTGGCACCATACGGAAAAAGGTGAGAAGCAGTGGGATAAGTGGAAGTTACACATTCCCGCCGTAGGGTCGATTATTGAGCGTTCGACGTTAGCCCGTTATTGTCGCAGTTTCTCTATGATGCTCAGTGCGGGCGTGCCGATGACGCAGGCCTTAAGTTTAGTGGCCGACGCGGTAGATAATGCCTACATGCACGACAAGATAGTCGGTATGCGCCGTGGCATAGAGTCTGGCGACTCTATGCTGAGGGTATCGAATCAGAGCAAGTTATTTACGCCACTAGTGCTGCAAATGGTGGCTGTGGGTGAAGAAACGGGGCAAATCGATCAATTACTCAATGATGCGGCAGATTTCTATGAGGGCGAAGTAGACTATGATTTAAAGAACCTCACCGCGAAATTGGAGCCAATTTTGATCGGTTTTGTGGCCGTGATTGTCTTAGTGTTGGCCTTGGGGATATACCTGCCAATGTGGGATATGCTCAATGTGGTCAAAGGCGGTAAGTAAGCGATATGGATAATATTTATTTCCTATCTTATACGTGGGACTGAGGTTAAATGCAGACTCAGCAAAAGGCTGAAAGCGATCTATTACGTATCTATGGACGCATGATCGCCATTGGAATTGTGTTGGTTATCATGGCGGTGATCGGAGCTAAGTACTTTTTTACGCTACCGCAAATAGCGGCTCGTGGATTGGAAGTGGAACACGCCCGTTTTTTAAATGTGCTGGTGATGGTGCGTTCCCAGTGGTTGTCTTTGGGCAAGCCGGCGCAATTGCAGTTGAACTGGGAGGTATTTGATAATCCCTCCCCAGAAACTGAGTCGAGTGTTGTCGATATCAATGATTTAGGATGGCCACAACCTAAGCACTTAAATGATCAAGGTTGCCAAGATTTGTGGCAACAGTTAATGGGCGCTGAAACTGATAATTTAGGTCTAGAGGCGGATTATTTGGCTAAGGATAATAGCTGCCACTATCGGTCTAAAAATGGCGATAGTTTAGGCTATCAACTGAACTCTGGCAGGGTCATTTTTTTGACTGCTCCGTAAAATATTGTTAACTCAATGGCTTTTTAAAATTGATTTAACTGTTAGAATAAAATTTCTGAGGTCTGGGGACATATATATGAAAACTAAGCAAACAGGGTTCTCATTAATCGAACTTGTGATTGTGATTGTGATTTTGGGTTTACTCGCCGCAACTGCGATCCCACGATTCTTAAATGTCACCGATGATGCTGAAGATGCCAGTGTTGACGGTGTTGCGGGTGGTTTATCGACTGCAGTGAGCTTTGTGCGTTCTCAGTGGGAAGTTGATGGGCGTCAAAATAGCAGCGTTATCCTCGACGGTAACACGGTAAATGTCGATACACGTTTTGGCTATCCAACGGGAACTTCAGTAACCAGTGCGACAGCTATGACAAATGCCAGTTGCCAAGAAGTGTTTAACACTGTGTTGCAGAGTGCTCCACGTAACGTATTATTTAACCAAGATGCACGTAATCAACGTTATACCGCTCGTGTTATTAACGCCGCAGGCGGCAGTGCTAACTCAATTACTGGCGCAGTCGTCGCAGGTTTAGATTTATGTGTTTATCACCAAGTGGCTTCACTGGTGCTAAATCAAACGAATGGTGTACCCACTCCTGCCCCTGATTTAACAACGGTAGGTGCTAAGGGAATAGTGTATAACCCAGGCACAGGCAGAGTATTAAGTTTCACTCAAACACCATTTGTACCATAGGCCGTAATTAATAGTTTTATTTTGTTCATGTTTTAAGTAGCTTAGTTTAAAAGTAATAGAGTCTAAAAGTGACTTAACTTAATTAGTACTCACACGAGTACTCACTTAGAAAGAAAGGTAGTTTTATATGAAAAGACAACAAGGTTTTACCTTAATTGAATTAGTCGTAGTGATCATTATCTTAGGTATTCTTGCTGTCACAGCGGCACCTAAGTTTATTAACCTGCAAGGTGATGCGCGTGTTTCTGCTTTGAATGGCCTAAAAGCCTCAATCCAAGGTGCAAATAGCTTGGTTTATTCTAAAGCGGCCTTGGCTGGAGAAGAGAAAAAAGCAGCAACAGCAACTCCTCCTCCTTCTGTTGATATTGGCACAGGTACTAACGCAGTTACGCAATTTGGCTATCTTCAAGCAACAGAAATTGAGTTGGAGAATGCTATAGAAGTGAGCTTTGATGAAGGAACCAGTGCTACAGATCCAACAGTTGCTACTGACACCGGTGCAGATTGGATTATATTTGAAGGTCAGGGTATTGTGACCATGTGGCAAAAAGGTGCTCCAGCAGAATGTCGTTTTACTTATAAACAAGCAGAAAGTGCGACAGTTGCTCCTGTTTTCTCTGCAATTCCTGATGCTTCTGATTGTTAATATGCATTTATGAAAAGGCCTGCCTAGCAGGCCTTTTTTTTAGATAAAATGCGGTTCTTACATGATTTTAAATAAATGAGTCCGCCAAGAGTTTTCCGACATTTATTTGCGTTAATCATATCGTTGGCAGAAACTGAACCTAGTACATGAAATCAGCAATTAACGCGAGTGATGCTTAAATTCTCTATGTCAAAACAAGCTGGATTTACCTTAGTAGAATTAGTAACGACCATCATCTTGATTTCAATTCTTGCTGTGGTTGTACTGCCACGCCTGTTTACTCAGTCTTCCTACAGTGCCTATAGTTTACGTAACGAGTTCATTAGCGAGCTGCGTCAAGTACAGCAAAAAGCGCTCAATAATACCGACAGATGTTTTCGTGTAACTGTTTCTGGCACTGGCTATCAAGTGAGTCAATTCTCTGCCCGAAATGGGGCGGTTTGTTCTGGTACTGCATTATCGCCAAACCCGCTTTATACCCAAGCTTTTCAAGGTGGTGCTCAATTAGTGCTAGTGAGCACTAACAGCAGCAACTTTACCCTTGATTTCGATATCAATGGCCGACTTTTTCCAAGCTGTAATGGTGATTGTATTCGCGTGACCGCAAATGACACTGTGATGATTAATATATCCTCCGAGGGCTATATTTATGCGAAGTAATGCTCTCTCTAAAGGCCATATTCAAGCCCGCCTGTTGGGTTTTACCCTTATCGAATTAGTCATTGGTATGTTAGTGATTGGCATTGCAATAGTGATGCTAACCAGCATGTTATTCCCCCAAGCTGATCGTGCGGCCAGTACCTTACATAGAGTACGCAGTGCTGAGCTTGCACATTCGGTGATGAATGAAATCTGGGGTAAACGTTACGATCAAAACACTAATGCCAATGGTGGCACACCAGCCTGTGGTAGTCCGCTCGGTAGTAATTGTCCAACGTCATTAGGCCCTGAGTTCGGTGAGAGTCGTAACAACTTTAACGATGTGGATGATTACAAAGGCTTAAATGAAACCGCGACTATGCTCAATTCGACCCAAACCTATGCAAATGCTTATCCTAACTATCACTTAAGCGTCACAGTTGCCTATGGCGCAGTGTCCAATACTAAGCTAGTGACGATTAATGTGACTACGCCCGACAACGAAGTGATTACTTACAATATGGTGAGGAGTAATTACTGATGGCCTCACCTTTATCTACGGTTAATAAAAAATCCACACTAGGTTTTACCTTGGTCGAGATGGTCACCGTTATCTTGATTCTGGGGATTCTTGTGGTCGGGGTGAGTAGCTTTATTATTTTTGGTACGCGGATTTTTGTGGAGTCGAGTTCAGTCGATCAGGTACTCAGTCAGAGCCGTTTTGCCGTTGAGCGAATGACCCGTGAGCTACGTAGTGCTTTGCCCAACAGTGTGCGTCTTAATAGCGATTCGCTGACCTATCAATGTGTTGAATTTGTACCGATCGAGGCCAGCACGACTTATCTTGCTATGCCAATTATCCCCGCTGCGGCCGCGAGTACTGGCATAGTTATTCTAGATAATACCGCGAGTGCGATTCGCGTGAATCAATTCGCTTGGATCTATCCCTTGGTTGACGCCGATGTGTATAGCAGCGCGAGACAAAAACGAGCACAGATTAAAACACCTCCTCTGACCTTGGCTAATCAAGTGACACTGACTTTTACTGCGCCAACACGTTTTGCCGAAGCATCACCACGACAAAGGATCTATTTTGGTTCGAGTCCTGTGAGCTATTGCTTTGAAAAGGGGGCAAGCGGTAATGATTTGCAAATAGTGCGTTATGCTGGTTATAACTTTAATACCGTTCAACCAAATCCAGCCACTATGGGCACGGGCGTGCTAATGGCGCAAAGTGTGGCAAATGTTTTAAATAATGGTGCTGATTTACCGCTGATTTTAACGCCATCTAGCCTAGTGAATAATGCCATGGTGCATTTACAACCGCGGTTTAATGTAAATGGTGAGACGTTCCAATATCGACATCAAGTGCAGGTGATCAATGTCCCTTAATTCACATTGTCGCTCGGTAGGGCGTAACTCAGCATCCAGATCATCACTATCAAGATCGTCCTCTCACGCTCTGCCTGCGCGTCAACACGGCAGTGCATTGATTATTGGCGTATTTGTGATCACTGTGATGTTTCTACTGGCGTCAGCCCTGATCAATATTGTGCAGGATGGGGATACTGGATTAACCCAAGAGGTGTGGGGGACTCGTGCCTTTGCTGCCGCGAACAGTGGCGCCGATGCCGCATTGGCAACATTGTTCCCATTAAATGGTTTAGTTGGCATTTGCCCTGCAACGAGCACTTGGAATCCACCTAATGTAACTGGTTTCCATGCCTGCACTGTGACCTTGACGTGCAAAGCCTATGCGGTAGGTACAACCACCCAATATCGAATCAACAGTAAAGCAGTATGTGAAAGCGGCGAGACCCGTGTTAGCCGACAAGTTGAGGTAGAAGCTCGTGGGAATTAATCTTTTTTATCGTGCCATATTGGCAGCACTTATCTTGAGTTTTCCCTCGTCAGTGATGGCATTCGACCCTATTGACCAGACTGTTATTTTTGCCAAGGTTGCTCAAGGACACCATGGTGATAATTCTAATGTATGCCATCAAATATCATCGGCACAGCTGATGATAAACGGTAATGGCATCATTAATGGTACTGGTGGTGCTAGATTAGATTATTGTTCGAGTAACGATGGCAGCGGGCTTGCTGATAACAGTTGTGATAACGGGTCTGGTGGAGTGCGAAAATGTACTATTGATGGCAGTGATATTCGAGGGTTAAATTTAACTGGGAACAACGCTTTTTTATCGAGTAGCGGCGCTGGTGGCGGTTATGGTTCTTGTAATACTGGCGAGCAATTAACGCTTGGTGGTAATGGGCAAAGTCAGTTTAGCAATGTTTCGCTTTATTCTGCTTGTACTCTGACTCTATCGGCAACTCAAAATGAGTATCGATTTAACGCTATCGCTATTGGGGGTGGCGCGACACTCGTTTTACCTGAAGGGGACTATTGGGTAGATAGTTTTACTTTGAATCAAGATGCTAAGGTGATTTTGCAAGGCAATGTCCGCATTTTTATAAAGCAACAGTTTGAATTAAATGGCAGTAAATTCAATGAAAATAATGCTGCTTCTGCTCTTATTATCGGTTATAGCAATATTCAGCTAAATAGTGATGCTGTACTCAATGGGCGAGTTTATAGCGATGCAACATTAAGTCTAAATAATAACTCGATTATCAATGGCCGAGTCACCAGCCGTTATTTGGTTATGAGTAGTGGTCGTATTAATGATTATGTACCGGTATTACAGTGTTTTAATGACACTTTCTCCCAAAGTGCATTAAGCAGTGATTGGGTCGTTTCCCGTAGCAGTGGCACTTTTACTCCATCTATTCGAAGTGGTCGATTACGCTTAACCGAAGCTAAATCTGACCAATCTACGGCATCTACCTATCAAAGACTCTTTCCTGGAAAAGCTAACTTAGTGGAGATCCAGTTTGATCACTATGCCTATGGTGGCAATGGTGCCGACGGCATTGCGGTAGTGTTATCGGATGCTTCTATAACGCCGCAGCCTGGTGCCTTTGGCGGTCCATTGGGTTACGGTTATAAACCTGGTATTAATGGGTTCGCGGGTGGTTGGCTTGGGTTTGGTATTGATGAGTTCGGTAACTTCTCTGGTGAAGGCGGTAGTTCTAATGTCGGCCAGCGACGCCAGTCCGTTGCGGTTCGCGGTTCGGGTGTCGGCACGTCAGGGTATAATTATTTACGCGGCGCTTGTAGTAATGGCACTACTAATACGAACGGTAGTTGCTTATCGCCTGCGGTAGACGGCAATAATGTATCGCCTGCGCACAGGTATAAAATCACAATTGATTCGCAAGCCGCGAATCAATCTATTGTGAAAATTGAGCGTAATACAGGTTCGGGTTTTGTGACTTTAGTTCCCGCATTTAACGCCGCAGCACAAAATGGTCAGGCGGCCATTCCAAGTGATTTTTTATTGTCTTTAACGGGCTCAACGGGGGGCTCAAATAACAACCACGAAATCGATAACGTGCAAATTTGTGCGTTAAAATCGAATCCTATTGGTGCTCAGATCGATCATTTTGAGTTTGATCATACGGGTCAAGGTCTGACCTGTAATGCTGAGACGGTAACGATTAGAGCCTGTGCCAATGCCAATTGTAGTCAACTCTTTACTGCACCTATTAGCGCAACCTTATTACCTGATTCTGCGGCAGATGGCGTATGGGTTGGCGGTAATCAAGTGAGCTTTAGCGGTGGCACGGCGCAACTGCAACTGAGGCGAAATACTCCCGGTGTAGTGACTTTAGGGGTGAAGGGCTCTAATCCCACCACCAAACCCTTAAGCAAAACCCTTTGCCGTATTGGTAATGGTGGCTTGAGTGAGAACAATTGTTCACTCACCTTTGCCGACAGTGGTTTTGTATTCGATGTACCCGATAAGCGTGCGAATCGCCCCGAGCAAGTGTTAGTCAAAGCGGTGAAGAAATCCGATGTGACGAAGCAGTGTGTCCCAAGCTTCCAAAGCCAGACCAAAACGCTGAATTTCTGGAGCAGTTACCAAACGCCAAGCGCGCCTATCTCGCCTAAAGCCGTCACCATCAACAATACGGCAATTGGCACCTCGAGTACCTTGCCTACGGCGGTGAACCTGCTGTTTGATACCAACGGACAAGCAAGCATTTCAGTCAATTACCCTGATGCAGGTAAATTACAATTAGATGCAAAATATACAGGTACTGGTGATGAACAGGGCTTAGTCATGGCAGGTTCAGACCAATTTGTCAGCGTACCAGCGGGATTGTGTGTTAAGCCTGTAGATGCCAATGCTAGCTGCTCAAGCGCGAATATGACGTGTAATGTCTATCGTAAAGCGGGTCAAACCTTTGGCATGACGGTGCAAGCTATGGCTTGGCAGGTAGATAATGATAGCGATTTTTGTAGTGGTAATCTGCCAACGCCCAATTTTATTGATACTGCTATGACACTAGCCAGTAAAGTGATCGCTCCAACTCTAGCCAGTGGCGCGAACAATGGTGTGTTAGGTGTAACTTCTTACAGCCATAGCGCGCAAATTAATAATCTGAATACCATCAATAATCAAACGATTAGCGAGGTTGGAGTATTCCAGATTTCAGCTACGGCCAAGGCTAATTACCTTGGTTCTGCGAGTAGTTTAAATATCCCTACCGCAAATTCTGTCAATATTGGCCGTTTTGTGCCCGATAGATTTTTAGTCAGTAACGTATCGGTCATACCCGCCTGCGGCGGCTTTAGCTATATGGATCAGTTGTTCCCTATGTCGATGGAGCTCAGTGCTTTAAATATCGCGGGGGATATAACGAAAAACTATTTCCCGCCATTTTCCCTCGCCACGGCAAAACTGGTGGGAGAAAACAACAATAATGGTGTCGATTTACAGAGTCGCTTAAGTGACTTACGTATAAAGGCTGATAGTTGGAATCAAGGTGTGGCGACGGTCGATGCTTCTTACCAAGCTAACTTTAGTCGGGTGACCCCAAATGTGGCGACGAATCTGTATCAGGATGGCCCCTTCGAGCTGCTCGATATTGGCGTGCAATTGATGGATAACGATCCTCGGCCGAATGGGCTTTACAGCTATGTGGCCTCACCAGACATGGATGCGGCATCTACAGGCACTTGCACTAACTGTAATGCTAAGAAAATCAGCACTCAAACCCTTCGTCATGGCCGTGTGGTGATGGATAACACCTATGGTCCTGAGACAGAAATACTGCGTATGCCGACTCGAGCCGAATATTGGAATGGCAGCAGCTGGGCCTTAAATACTGCCGATAACTGCACAACGGCAGTGTATGCTTTGGGTTCGCAGGTTGATCGTTCCGCTCTGGGTTACAATTTTGATCCCGACTTAGTGGCGGGACAAAGTGTTGTGCGTTCTGGCGGGACTGCAACATTCCAAGCTGGCCAATTTGAGTTGCTTTGGCAAGCCGTTACAACAAGTGGGTTGCCATACCGCGGCCAAGTGACGGCGCCCTTGGATGTGCCGACATGGCTAGAATGGTACTGGAATTGGAATGGCGTATCGCCAACAGGGGTCACTGAACCGCGGGCAAGTGCGTATTTTGGTCGTTATCGAGGGCATGACAAAATAATCTATTGGCGTGAGGTAAACTAATCTGAGTTATTTCTCTCATTAAATTGAACTCAGGCTTTCCCTTGAAATGGGCTGTCATTTTACTTATTAGAAGTCGACGAAAACGCTTGTAACAGATTCTAAATGCAATGCCTTAGTTTGATATTTGTTGCTGAATTGTGTGTTTACTCGTTTTTTGTTGCTGATATTTTCGTCAATAAACAGTATTTTCCGCTTAAATACTGTTTTTTACGTGGCGATTTGAAAAAAAATCACTTCATTAGCGATTGTTAACCTCATCGGTCTTGTGGAATCAGGGTGGCATTGATAAAGTTAGCTGATTTTTCTTTTCTTCTGACTCCACAGAATACAGGCTAGTTACATGTTTAAGAAGCTACGCGGCATTTTTTCTAATGATCTATCGATCGATTTGGGTACAGCTAACACATTAATTTATGTTCGTGGCGAAGGCATAGTCCTCAATGAGCCTTCTGTTGTTGCTATACGTGGTGAGCGTAGTGGCTCCGGTCAGAAATCTGTTGCCGCGGTCGGCACAGAAGCTAAACAAATGCTAGGCAGAACGCCTGGCAATATCCAAGCTATCCGCCCAATGAAGGACGGTGTTATTGCAGATTTTTATGTGACGGAGAAAATGTTGCAGCACTTTATTAAACAAGTGCACAACAATAGCTTTTTTCGTCCAAGTCCACGCGTGCTTGTGTGTGTGCCCGTTGGTGCTACTCAAGTAGAACGCCGTGCTATTCGTGAATCAGCCATGGGCGCTGGTGCTCGCGAAGTGTATTTAATTGAAGAACCAATGGCAGCTGCGATTGGTGCGGGTTTACCCGTATCTGAAGCGACCGGCTCTATGGTGGTGGATATCGGTGGTGGTACCACTGAAGTCGCGATTATTTCACTTAATGGTGTAGTGTATTCGTCTTCGGTACGTATCGGCGGTGATAAGTTTGATGATGCGATCATCAACTATGTCCGCCGTAATTACGGGAGCTTGATTGGTGAAGCCACGGCTGAGCGTATCAAGCACACTATCGGCACTGCTTATCCTGGCGACGAAGTGCTCGAGATCGAAGTCCGCGGCCGTAATTTGGCAGAAGGTGTACCTCGTAGCTTTACACTGAACAGCAATGAAATTTTAGAAGCCTTACAAGAGCCATTATCTGGCATCGTAAGTGCTGTGATGGTGGCGTTAGAACAATCTCCACCAGAATTAGCTTCAGATATTTCTGAGCGCGGTATGGTGTTAACTGGCGGCGGCGCTTTATTGCGTGATTTAGACCGTTTATTAATGCAAGAAACCGGAATTCCTGTAATGGTGGCGGACGATCCATTGACCTGCGTAGCACGTGGCGGTGGTAAAGCCCTCGAAATGATTGATATGCACGGCGGCGATCTGTTCTCCGAAGAAACCTAATTTAACTTCGGTATGGGGCGGTTAATCACCGCCTTAGCTTTCCTATGAAGCCAATTTTTGTTCGTGGTATTTCAAACCAATTCCGTCTGACACTGGCAATTATTTTGTCGGTGGCTTTGCTCGTGGCTAATCATCGCCTCGATCCTGTACGGCAATCGTTATCCTCTTTTTTTAGTCCATTGCAGTATTTAGCGAGCGTGCCCGGTGTTGCGCTTGACTGGTCGTCTGAAAGTTTTGCCACCCGCAATATGTTAGCGTTGCAGAATAAAGAGCTGCTCAGGCAGCAACTGCTGATGAGTGAACGCTTACAGCGTTTCGAACACTTACGCCAAGAAAATGAACGTTTACGCGCACTGTTGGGCTCACCAGCCTACCTTGATTCGCGCAAAATGGTGGCTGAAGTATTGGAGGTTGCTAGCGATCCTTTCCATCACTATGCGGTGTTAAACCATGGTTCACGCAGTGGTGTATTTGTTGGGCAGCCTGTGGTCGATGCTCAAGGGGTTGTTGGCCAAGTGGTACAAGTCAGTGAAATAACCAGTAGGGTGTTATTGCTCTCCGATGTATCACACGGATTACCTGTGCGTATCACCCGTAATGATGTGCGCCTTGTTGCCAATGGTACGGGTGAGCTAGATGAAATAGAACTGCGCCATGTGGCCAAGAGTACTGACATTCGTGTCGGCGATTTGCTGGTCACATCAGGTTTAGGGAATCGTTTCCCGGAAGGTTATCCGGTTGCGCGGGTAATGGAAGTGTTGACTGAAGATGGCCAAAGTTACGCTCGAGTCACCGCCCAGCCTTTAGCGGCGTTAGATCGTATTCGTTATTTATTGTTGATTTGGCCATCCCCCGATTCTGGTGTGACCTTACCGAGTCAGCCTACCGTGCCTGCTGCGGATCATTCATCGAGCGATAATGTATCAAAAGCAGATAGCGCTGTTCCTGCTGGCGGAAGTGTCACGCCAGCAGAGGCTTCTAAACCTGTGACCGCGCCTGCGACCAAACCGTCAACGGAAACCACTCCTCCTGTGGCTGAGGTGCATTAATGAGTTTTCAGGCCGCCAATGGGCGCTTTATTGTTTGGGTGACATTATTTATCGGCGTGATCAGCCAGATCATGCCTTTACCAAGTGCTGTTGATGCTTGGCGTCCAGACTGGCTATTAATGATTGTTCTCTATTGGTCTATCGCATTACCCCACAGATACAACATCTTAACCGCATGGGTTTTAGGCCTAGTATTAGATATTTTATTGGGAGCCACCTTAGGTGTGCGCTCTTTAGCCATGTCTTTGGTTATTTATATTGCTATCTTGCATTGCCAGCGTTTGCGAAACTTCCCTCAATGGCAGCAGTCGTTAGTGATCATGCTACTGATTTGTATTTATCACTTAGTGATTTATTGGGTGGAATTTGTGATGCAAGAGGCTGTTTTCAAAACGGATCTATTTTTACCTGCGATTTCAGGATTAGTGATCTGGCCTTGGATATTTTGGATTTTACGTCGGGTTCGACGTCATTATAAGGTTCGTTAACTGTGGATTTAGTTTTAGCTTCAACTTCGCCACGTCGCAAAGAATTATTGGCACAGATTGGATTCGGTCGTCCTGAGTTTAGTTTCACGCAAGTGGCACCGGATATTGATGAAACTGTGCAACAGGGCGAAGAGCCAAGGGATTATGTTCGACGTTTAGCTGCTGAAAAAGCCCAAGCTGGACTGGCATTATGCGCAGATATGTCACAGCCTGCTGTATTAGGTTCTGATACTATCGTGGTGCTTGAAAATCAAATATTAGGTAAACCGCTGGATGTGGCCGATGCTAAGCAAACGCTCAGTGAACTGTCTGGCCGAACGCATACTGTGATGACGGCTGTAGCACTGACCTACAAAGCAGGCGAGTCTGACTCAATCTTAAAAACCTCAGTGCGCTTAGTTGAAACACAAGTGCGTTTTTGCGCTTTATCGACAGCTGACATTGAGGCTTATGTGGCTTCAAAAGAGCCCATGGATAAGGCGGGCAGTTATGGCATTCAAGGACTTGGCGGTTGCTTTGTGGCTGCAATTGAAGGCAGTTATTCTGGCGTTGTAGGTTTACCTCTGGTTGAAACGCGTGAGTTGTTAGCCGAAATTGGTTTTATTTAACTGCTGCTGGTTGCTTATATTGCGATTTTGGCTTGAGGTTAGAATGAACCTTATTGGCGTTTAGGGCTCTGAATCGAGTACTCCAATGACGTTGACCTTGTTCCTTTATTCGGTTTTCATGCTTAGAGAGTTTGTAACTTCGATTAATTAATCTAGTTTCCCGAATGGGGTGAGTCGTGAATACCAGTCGCTTAAATCCAAATAAAATACAGCGCAAGATGGGTTCAGAATTACTGATCAACGTAACTCCATCTGAGGCGCGCGTTGCTTTAGTTGAGCATGGTGTGCTGCAAGAAGTCCATATTGAACGCCGGATGAAACGGGGTTTAGTGGGGAATATTTACAAAGGTAAAATCAGCCGTGTGTTACCCGGTATGCAAGCCGCCTTTGTCGATATTGGCTTAGATAAAGCGGCTTTTTTACATGCGTCCGACATAGTACCGCACACTGAGTGTGTCGCCGATGTTGAGAAAGGTCATTTCGTTGTTCGTGATATCGCCGAGTTAGTCCGTCAAGGGCAAGACATTATGGTGCAAGTGGTTAAAGATCCGCTGGGCACTAAGGGCGCACGCCTAACGACCGATATCACGCTGCCTTCCCGTTATTTAGTCTTTATGCCAGGTTCTAGCCATGTGGGTGTTTCCCAGCGTATTGAACTTGAAGAAGAACGCAGTCGCCTCAAACAAATTACTTTGCCCTATGTTGATGATGACGGTGGTTTTATTATCCGCACCGCCGCCGAAGGCGTAGGGGAAGATGAGTTATCCCAAGATGCGGCATTTTTACGCCGAGTTTGGTCAAAGGTGAGTGAGCGACGTAAACGCAGTGGTGTGTCGCTCCTGTATCAAGATTTAGCCTTACCTGTGCGCATTGTGCGTGATTTTGTCGGTACTGAGCTGGACCGTATTCAAGTGGATTCTCGCCGCACTTTTGCCGAGTTGCAGTCTTTTGCGCAGGAGTTTATGCCAGAGATTGCCGATAAGATTGAGCACTATTCAGGACCTGCGCCTATTTTTGATCTCTATGATGTGGAGAACGAAATTCAACGTGCACTCGGCCGTAAAGTCGAGCTCAAGTCTGGTGGCTATTTGATCATAGATCAAACCGAAGCCATGACGACTGTGGATATCAATACCGGCGCCTTTGTGGGGCATAGGAATCTTGAAGAAACCATTTTTAATACCAACCTCGAAGCGACCCAAGCGATAGCGAGGCAGTTACGTCTGCGTAATCTCGGCGGCATCATTATTATTGATTTTATCGACATGATGACGGCGGATCATAAGGCTCGTGTTCTTAGCAGCTTAACCAGCGCTTTGTCTAAAGACAGGGTGAAAACCAATGTGAGTGGTTTTTCGGGGTTAGGTCTAGTCGAAATGACCCGTAAGCGTACCCGCGAAAGTTTAGAGCATGTCGTCTGCGGCGAATGTCCGGCCTGCCATGGCACGGGGAGCATGAAGACAGTCGAGACGGTTTCCTATGAGGTCTTTCGCGAAATAATCCGTTTAAACCGTGCCTACGATGCTGATGAGTTCCTGCTGTACTGTTCGCCTGCCGTGTATCAAAGTCTGCATACCGATGATAATCATCTTATTGCTGAACTTGAGGTTTACATAGGTAAGCGCATCCGTTTGCAAAATGAGCCTATGTACTCACAGCACAAATATGATGTGGTGATGATGTAGTGGCTACGCTTTTTACTGCAAAAAAATTTAGCCGTTTTTGTTGGCAATTTCTGGCGCTTATTTTGGTCTTGTTTGCGCTTGCCGTCAGTTTGATCCGTGGCTTATTACCGCAGGTTGATGAAGTTCGCCAGCAACTGGTGAATTACGTAAAAAGCGAATATAAAGTCGATGTGCAAGTGGGGGAGTTATCCGCCCATTGGCAGGCATTTGGCCCTGCAATTAACATCGATGACTTAGTGATCCCGCCACAGGAACAACTGCCTGTGACCTTGATGATCAAGAACGTACAAGTGAAGTTAGATTTTTGGCAATCGCTGCTCACGCTCACCCCGCGAATCGAAGATGTTATTTTTGAGGGTGTCCATGTCGCTTTAGACATGGATAAGCTTACCGAGAACGATCCCGCCACAATCAATAAAGCCCCGCAACTCGATTGGCTCTATGCCCTGTTGCTCAAACAACTCGATAGATTCTCCTTAACCAATGCCACAGTGCAATTGCTGAGCATGCACCAAGAGTTTCGCCCGATCCATATCCGTCATTTGAACTGGCGCAATCAGGGTGAACGTCACCGCGGTGCGGGAGAGTTGTATCTTGATAGTCATGCCTCTGAGCATGAATCTCTCGGATTACAGTTAGATATCAAGGGCGATGGTGCAAATCCCGACAGTTTGACTGGGCAGATTTATTTGGCGGCTAACTCTTTGGATTTAGGTGAATGGGCTTCACGTCAGCCTAATCCCTATGATTCCACTCAAAAGTTACCCTTAGAAGGGGTTGTCAATCTTAAGGCTTGGCTTACGTTTGCCGACCGCAGCATCAGTTCTGCTATGGTTCATTTTGAGCCGAGCTGGCTGCAATGGACATTAAAGCAAGAGCCGCAGAAATTTGAAATTCAAGCGGGCGATATTGTCTGGCAGCCAAAGGCGACAGGTTGGGAAGTGCAAAGTTCAGGACTGGATTTTGTCACCAATGGTGAGCATTGGCCGGCATTAACGCTGGCCGCGAAGCGTCAAAACGATGAATTATTTGCCTATGTGAATCAAGTTAATACTCAGAGTCTATTGCCGCTGCTGCCGCTATTTCCTGGAGTCGATAGAGCCGTATTACGTCAATGGCATGCGTTAGCTCCCGAGGCTAGTATTGGACCAATCCGCCTGTATCAAAAAGCCGACCAGCCTTTGCTCGCCAGTACCGAAGTGAAGCAGTTGCATTGGCAGAAGGTTGACGGTATTCCCAATACTCATCCTGTAGATGTGAACCTGCGCTGGCAAGATAAGACGCTGTATTTCTCTCTACCTGAACAAGTGTACGCCCTTGATTTTGGTGATGAATTTTCGGCGCCATTAGTGTTCAATGGGGCGCCCATTGATGGTCAATTCGATACTGAACATCTGAGTTTAAATGTGCCTCAGTTGCAGCTTGAAAACGAAGATATCGGCGTTGATGCGGCATTGAATTTGAACTTTAGCGGTGCTGCACACATGGCGTTGGCGGCCAATGTTCGTATCAACAATGTGGCCAATGCCGACAAGTATTTCCCTAATAAGGCGATGGGTGAATCACTGGCCGAGTATTTGGATACTGGGCTTAAAGCGGGTCAGACCCAAGATGCGCAAGTTGTTTGGCGTGGCCCGTTAAGTGGTTTTCCCTTCGACGATAATAGCGGCGTGTTTCAGGCAGCATTTACCTTAACAGATGCCAAATTTCAGTTTCAACCCGACTGGCCAGCGGTCACAGATCTGTCCCTTAACGCTTTGTTTGAAAATACCCGCATGGATCTTTGGTTAAACCAAGGCAAGCTGATGAATGTGGATGCCACAGGGGCCCATGTATTTATTCCCGCCATTGGTGAACAGACGCTGCTAAGGATTGAAGCCGAACTTGCTACTCAAGGCAGTGCGGCGACTAAGGTGTTACAAGCCTCACCTTTGGCGAACTCAGTAGGCAAAACCTTAGATGTCGTGCAAGTGCAAGGTGCTGTCACTGGCACTTTAGACATCAGCATTCCACTGTATGAAGGTGAAGCTGAAGATATTCGAGGTCAAATCCGTTTTGATAACACACCGGTATATATTGCTCAGCCAGGGCTTCAACTTCATGGCGTGACTGGTGTTGTCGACTTTGCGAATGAAGTTGTGACAGGAAAAGGCATCAAAGCGCGGTTGTTCGAACAACCGCTCAGTTTAACTTTCGACACTCAGCCTAAAGGTAAAGATTTTGGCCTTAATCTTTCGCTGAAAAGTCGTTGGGATCTCAGCCGTCTCCCCGATGAATTACACAATCCCTTGAGCGATTTTTATCAGGGAAAAATCAGTTGGGACGGTGCTATGACTATGCTATTTACTGAGCAAGGTTATCAAATCCAAGCCAAAGTGACTTCGGATATGCTGGGGACGCAACTGTTACTTCCAGGATACTTTGCTAAACCCGAAAATGAACCACGACCTTTAGTCGCCGAGTTTGTTGGTGATCAAGATAATGCGACGCTCGATGTCAAACTTGCCAGTCATGCCGAGTTTATCGGTGGTTTCGATGCCGATAAAGGCGCAAATTTTAGTTATTTTGACTTGTTATTGGGGCGTTTGTTTGGTGAGGATGAAGCCAGAAATACGGAACAAGGTCATATTCAAGTCGATCTCGGTAAGGCCAAATTAGCCGAATGGTTACCTGTGATTAATGCCTTTGTTGGTCAAGAGAAAATACCGAAAACGGGCATTTTAGTTGATGATATTCCCCATAAAAGTTTATTTCCCGCGGTGGTGAGCATCGATTCTCATATCGGTCGGCTCGATCTTTTAGGGCAAGAACTGACGGAGCTTAGACTTAATGCTAAGCCTAACGAGACGGGATGGCGTTTTAATACCGTTGCCAACGAATTTGACGGTTGGATCGATTTCTATCCAAATTGGAAAACTCAAGGTCTCAAAGTTGTGGCGAATAAATTTTATTTTTCACCTGAGGTAAAGCCGAACACGGATGCCGATTTTGCCAGTGATCAAGTGCTTACTAACTTGCCGCCCGTGGCAGTGAATGTGGAAGATTTTCGTTTCTTCGATAAATCCTTTGGAAAGCTAGTTTTGCAGGCGAGCCCACAAGCGGCAGGATATAAGATTCAAACATTGTCTTTGACTACGCCCAATGTCAATTTGCAGGGCAGTGGCATTTGGCAGCAACAGGCTGGACAGAATAAAACTGATCTCAGTGTTGAGTTAAATGCCACTCAGTTTAGTTATCTATCTGCTCAATTGGGTATAGAGCCTGGCGTTAATGAAGCCCCCTTGAAGGTGAATGCGGACTTATCTTGGCAAGGTGCTCCCTATGCCTTCTCCCTCGAAACCTTAAATGGCAAGGTGAAATTCAACTTAGGCAAAGGTCACTTATCTCAGGTGAGTGACAAGGGCGCGCGGATTTTCTCCCTGTTCAGTTTAGATTCTCTGGTGCGTAAACTGTCGCTGGATTTCACCGATGTCTTCGGTCAGGGCATGTATTTCAACTCTTTCAATGGCAATCTGCAGATTGATAATGGCGTGGTGAAAACCACAGACACTGAAATGGATGCCATCGCGGGTAATATGAAGGTGCGTGGCTATACGGATCTCACCACTGAAAGTTTGAATTACGATATCCGCTTTGTGCCGCAATTGGCCTCAAGTGTGCCGACTGTCGTATTGCTCAGTACCAGCGCTTGGACACTGGGTCTGGGGGCCTTTGCCCTGACAAAAGTGCTTGAGCCTGTGATTGAAGTGATTTCAGAAATTCGTTTTCGGGTGACTGGGACTATGGCAGAGCCTGTGGTCGAAGAGTTAGAGCGTAAGAGTAAAGAGATTGAAATTCCAGAATCTATTTTACCTGTGGTTGGCGTTGAGCGCCCAGCGGTGCCGACTGAAGCCGCGAGTCATAACGCCGATATCACTCAGCCGGTAGAGACTAAATCGACCGAGGCTCAATTAACAGAAGCTAAGCCAACTGAAACTAAGTTAATTGAAGCTCAGTCAACTGAAGTCAAACCAAGCAACGCTAAATCTGAACCACAGCTTCAAGCAACACAACCAGAAGCGATCGAGTCACAAGACGTTAAGCCTAAAGAGGTCAGATCTGAAGAATCAAAGTCAGAAGAGCTAATGCCAGCAACAGATCAAATTAAAGCGCCCGATTTAAAGCGGGAGCAACCTCAAGCGACGCCTTCGCCTGAAGCGCCGAACACGCCTGCCACACCAGAGAATCAGCCAGCAGTAGAACCGATTAAGCAAATTCAGGGAGAGCAAAATGCACATCAGCCTGTTGCAATGTCAGAGCAGTCGCGACGTCAGCGCCAATCTGCAGTTTATCGAATCGCAGCTTAACGAACTCAAACGGGATGTCGATGCGCCCCATTTAGTCGTGTTGCCCGAATGCAGTTTACTGTTTGGTGGCCATGAAAGTCAGCAACTTGCCTATGCGGGCGATGTTCATCAGAGTCCGCTCAAATCGGCGTTAAGTGCACTGGCCGCCAAGTATCGGGTGTTTATGGTCGCGGGGACTATTCCGGCGTTGGCTGAGGATGGTCGTGTCTATAGTCGCAGTTATCTGTTTGATGATAAAGGTGATACTTTAGGGCATTACGATAAACTGCACCTTTTTGATGTGGATGTTGCCGATGGTACAAAACAATATCGCGAGAGCGAAACCTTCTGCCCCGGTGATCACATTAGTGTTATCGATACACCTTTTGGCAAAATTGGCTTAACCATCTGTTATGATTTACGCTTTCCCGACTTGTTTAGGGCGATGCGTCTTGCGGGTGCCGAGATTATTGCAGTCCCTTCTGCCTTCACCAAGGTGACGGGGGAATCCCATTGGCAAGTATTGCTACAGGCCAGAGCGATTGAAACCCAATGCGTTATTCTTGCTGCAGCTCAGTGGGGACAGCATAACGAAGGCAGTCGAGAAACCTGGGGGCAGAGCATGATAGTCGGTCCTTGGGGGAATATTTTGGCTGAACTCAAAACCGGTACAGGTTGGGTACAGGCTGAGGTCGACTTAACCGAACTGCACAGTATTCGCAGTAAAATGCCCGTCATGCAGCATAATCGTTTCCTTGAACCAAGCTTGAAATAATGTTCCAGTAGCCAGCAGACGAGTTGAAATGCTGAATTTGCGCTTGAGTCGATACGCAGCATTAACACATAGAATTAGTACACCGAATTTACACTCAGAATATCAAGATCCCTTGGGGTCAAAGAGAGCATAGATGCCATTTTTAGCACAAGTAGAGCAAAGTTTATTGAAGAATGGGTTAGCGTTAGATGGCCTGCAAACCTATCTAAACACCATACATCAGCACAAAATCGATTATTCCGATCTCTATTTTCAAGGTAGTCGCCACGAATCTTGGGTGCTGGAAGACGGCATCATCAAAGACGGTAGTTTCCATATTGAACGCGGTGTGGGTGTGCGGGCCATCAGCGGTGAGAAAACGGGTTTTGCCTATGCAGATGATATCACTCCTGCCGCCTTAAGCGCTGCAGTACAGGCTGCCCGTGGCATTGCTAGTGCGGGTGAGCAGACTCAGGTACAAGCCTTTAAACGTCAAAAAGCATTGGCGTTATACGACAGCTTAGATCCGATTGCGGCGATGGAAGAAGTCAAAAAAATCAACCTGCTGAAAGAAGCCGATGCTTTTATTCGCAGTCTAGATAGCCGGATTATTCAAGTGGTGGTTAGCCTTGCTGGTGTGCACGAAGAAATCCTCGTTGCTGCGAGTGATGGCACTCTGGCGGCCGATATCCGTCCTCTGGTGCGTTTTAACTGTAGCGTGATTTTGGAAGAAAACGGTAAACGTGAACGTGGTGGCGCTGGTGGTGGTGGTCGTCATGACTACGGCTTGTTAATGGCAAGCGATGACACAGGTTTACCTATGTGTTTCGCCTTTGCCCGCGAAGCCGTGCGTCAAGCGCAAGTTAACCTTAACGCCATCGATGCACCAGCGGGTGAAATGCCAGTGGTGTTAGGTAATGGCTGGCCCGGTGTATTGCTCCACGAAGCGGTTGGACATGGTTTAGAAGGCGACTTTAACCGTAAGGGCAGCAGTGCCTTTAGCGGCAAGGTTGGTCAGCAAGTTGCGTCTAAGTTAGTGACTGTGGTCGACGATGGCACCTTGCCTAATCGTCGTGGTTCACTCAGCATCGACGATGAAGGTGTACAAACCCAAAGAACCGTATTGATTGAAGACGGTATTTTAAAGGGTTACATCCAAGACAAACTCAATGCTCGCTTAATGGGTGTTGCGCCAACGGGTAACGGTCGCCGCGAATCCTACGCGCATTTGCCTATGCCACGTATGACCAATACTTATATGACGGCCGGTGAGTCAGATCCCAGTGAGATTATTAAGTCAGTGAAGAAGGGTATTTACGCCCCTAACTTTGGCGGTGGTCAAGTTGATATCACTTCGGGTAAGTTTGTGTTCTCAGCATCCGAAGCCTATTTGATTGAAAATGGTGAAGTTACTCAAGCCATTAAGGGTGCTACTTTAATCGGTAATGGCCCTGAGGCTATGAGCCAGATTTCTATGGTCGGTAACGATATGGCTTTAGATCAAGGTGTGGGCGTTTGTGGTAAAGACGGTCAAAGTGTGCCTGTGGGTGTGGGTCAACCGACCCTAAAACTCGATAAGCTCACCGTGGGCGGAACAGCATAAAACCTAGAACCTTACGTCTATAGGTTCTAGTCGCTACCCACCATGAATGTTATCATTCGCAAAGGAAATTAGAGTAACTACTCTAGAGGTGTTAATGAAACTATCACGTGTAGTCTGGCTTTGCCTATTATCATTGCCTTCGGCTGGCTATGCTCAGCCGATTAGCTTTACTGATGCTTGGCAGCAAGTGCTGAAGGTGAGCGACAAATTGCAAGCGCAATCGCAGGAAGTTAACCGCGCTAAGGGTGAACAAGAGGCGGGCGAGAGCTTAAATTTGCCCTCATTAGACATTCGCGGTAACTATATTCATTTGGATAAACCGATTGAGTTTGATCTGAAAGAATTAAATTCTGTGATTTCTATCCCGCCATCGCTTGGGGGCATTATTGCGGGTATTCCGCCGCTGCCCTTAAGTGAACAAGATATTTTTAGCGCCAGCTTACAGGCAATGTGGCCGATTTATACGGGCGGACAAATCACTGCGGCTCAAGGTATACACGCGGCTATGGTGGCCGAGAAGCAACAAGAATTACAATTGGCTACTCGTGATTTATTTACCCTGCTGGTGGATAGATATTACGCTGTCGATGTGACGTTGGCATTGGTGAATACTCAGACTGATCTGGTTGGCTCGTTAGCTAAGCATGTTGATCATGCTTTAGCACTAGAGCGCGAAGGGCAAATTGCGAAGGTTGAGCGCCTCAATGCGCAGGTCGCCCTAGACAATGCTAAAGTCAATTTAGGCAGTGCTCGTCGGCAACACGAAATGGCAGTGATCGCGCTGGCACGTATGTTACAGCAAAGTCAGGTGAGCACAAATTCTCCCTTATTTGTACTGCCACAGGCTCCTTCATTCGCTCAACTCAGCCAAATTACCCTGAGCCAACATCCGGCGCTCAAATTACTCGAAGCGAAAGAAACGCAAGCGAACGGTTTAATAGCGTTGGAAAAAGGTAAATACCATCCAACGGTTTTCCTCTTCGGTAACTACACCTTGTATGAAGAAGACACACTCTTGACGAGCATCACACCTGACTGGATGGTTGGGGTTGGGGTCAATGTGCCACTGATCAGCCGCGATGGTCGTAGCGGTAAGGTCGAAGCGGCGAAAAGTGCACTCTTACAAGCTCGTTATACCAAGGCACAAACTAAACAAGACTTGAGCCTGCTGGTGGATCAAAGCTATCGCCAATTATTACAGGCCGAGGAAGAAGTGACGGCGCTCGATACTTCGCTCGAACTTGCTATTGAAAACCTGCGTCTTAGGGAAATCGCCTTTAATCAAGGGCTTTCAACCTCTATCGACAGAGTCGATGCGGAGCTGAAACTGAGCGCAGTGAAAACTCAGCAATTGGCTGCCCGTTATCGTTACGTGCAAGCCTATGCCAGATTAATGGCCATTAGTGGTCAACTAGATGAATTTATCGGTCGTACCACAGCCCCTACCCAAGTGCAGGAGACAAACAATGCGCGCTAACAGAATACTTGCCCTTGTGGCGTTGGTCGCATTAGGCCTTATCTTAGCCTATGGACTTAAGCTCGCTTATAGCCCGCAGCCGAGTTTGTTGCAGGGCCAGATTGAAGCCCGTGAGTACAATGTTTCGTCCAAGGTGCCAGGCCGAGTCGAGCAAGTGCTCGTGCGCCGCGGTGATAGTGTGGCCCAAGGGGATTTATTATTCGCGATCCGCAGTCCTGAGCTAGATGCAAAGTTAATGCAGGCCGAAGGTGGCCGTGATGCCGCTAAGGCGATGCAGCTAGAAGCCAACAACGGTGCTCGCAGTCAAGAAGTGATGGCAGCCAAGGAGCAATGGCTCAAGGCGCAGGCGGCGGCAACGCTCGCTAAAACCACTTATACCCGAGTCGAAAACTTATTTAACGAAGGTGTGGCGGCAAGACAAAAACGCGATGAAGCCTTTACCCAATGGCAAGCGGCAAAATACACAGAACAAGCAGCCTTAGCCATGTATCAAATGGCAGAAGAAGGCGCGCGGACGGAAACCAAAGTGGCTGCGGCAGGTAATGCCCGTAAGGCTGAAGGTGCAGTGAAAGAAGTTAGCGCCATTATGGAAGATAGCCAAATGCGCGCACCTAAATCGGGTGAGATCAGCGACGTGCTGTTACAGGCAGGTGAATTGGCACCCAGTGGTTTTCCGATTGTCAGTCTGATTGATATGCAGGATGCTTGGGCCGTGTTCCAAGTGCGAGAAGACCAACTTAAACGTTTCAAAAAAGGTCAAAAAATTCAATTAACGATTCCGGCACTCGGGCAGGATGTGGATTTTACTGTGTCCCATATCAGTGTGATGGGTGAGTTTGCCACTTGGCGTTCGACCGAAAGTGGCCATGATTTTGATATGCGAACCTTTGAAGTGGAATTGCGTCCAAACCAGCCGATTACCGATCTGCGTGTCGGCATGTCTGTGCTGCTGCGTAGTGAGTAAAAGTCGTGACTGAACGTACGCCTCACGCCAACGTGGCGGACAAGATTAAGGGCGAATCACAGCCATCGAGCATAAGCTTTATGGCGTTGCTCACAGCGTTAGTTCGTCGTGAGCTGCGTGCCCTATGGCATGACCCTTGGCAGTTAGCGCTGATAAGTTATATTCCACTACTGGGGATTTTATGCTTATGGTGGTTGTTCAGTGCAGGTCTGCCAAGGCAACTGCCCGTGGCGATTGTTGACCAAGATCATAGTCAATTGAGCCGCATGTTGACCCGTCAGCTTAAGGCAAACCCAGTTACCGATCCACAAAGTTTTACCGACTTATCCTCGGCGATAAGCGCGATGCAACAGGCGAAAGTCTACGCGATTGTGGTTTTTCCCTATGATATGAAAAAGGATTTACTTACAGGCCATAAGCCTACAATTGATGTGCGCTACAACAGTCAATTTTTGCTGGTGGGTAAGTTACTCTCAAGCCAAATTCAGCTGAGTTTAGGCGACGGATTACAGCAAGTCGCGGGTTTAAAGCAGCTCGCAAATGGTACACCGAAATCCCAAGTCGCAGTGAATTTAAGCCCAGTCAAAAGCCAAACAACAGCCCTGTTTAACCGAAATAACAATTACATAGGTTTCTTAGTACCGCCAGTGCTGATTGCGCTGTGGCAGTTGTTATCTATGTTAGTGATGGCAAACAGTTTAAATCGAGAGCTGCATTTAGCGCCTACCACTCATGCCGATGGCATGTCGAATCTCTTAACTGAACATTTTTGGCCTAAGGTGTGGGCGAAAATAGTGCTGTTTACGCCGATATTGATGCTGCAGGGCGGCTTTATTTTAGCTTGGCTGTATTTGTATCTTGCTCTGCCGATGGCGGGGAGTTTAGCCCTATTATTGTTCGCGCAATTAGTCATGTTATTGGCAGTCTGGAGCTTAGTGTTATTAATATTTGTAGTGATGCGTGACAGTGCGCGGGTCATCAGCTTTTGTACCGCTTTATTTGCGCCAGCGTTTGCCTTTATGGGCATTACTTTCCCAACTCACGAAATGCCGCAATTAGCCCAGTGGTGGCGACTTATCATGCCATCGAGCCATTATATTGAGTCCCATGTTAGTATCGTGAGTTATGGCGCCACTTGGCCAAGTGTAGCGAGCCAAATCACCAGCTATTGGGGCTTTATCTGTTTGATACCTTTGATATATTTCCTGTCGCGTAAATTACTGCCTACCACAGTTAACACCAATGCTGCAGTGACGGTTTATGACTCGGACGCAGCTATATCTGCGAAGGGGCAATAGGATGAATTTATCCAATAGCGAACACGCAAACACACCACGTCAGCTCAGTCTGTGGCGACTGATCCTCACTGAGTTTAAGGCCATTATTAGCGATAAAGCGATCGCTGTGACCTTATTTGGCGGTGTACTGTTTTATTCGGTTTTGTATCCTTTGCCCTATCTGAATCAAGTGCCGACCGAGCAACAACTGATCGTGGTGGACTTAGATCATTCTTCCCTAAGCCGTCAATTGATCCGTCATGCCGATGCCAGCGCCAAAATTCAAGTCATAGGCCAAGTTGGTTCGATTACCGAGGCGAAGCGTTTTATTGAGACGCGTAAGGCCCACGGCTTACTTGTGATCCCTGAAGGATTCCGCCGCGATTTATTGCTCGGTAAAGGTGTGACGCTAAGCTATGGCGGTGATGCTAGTTACTTTTTGATTTATTCCGCGGTTGTTGAAGGCTTAGTTAGCGCTGGAATGGATGCGGGTAAACAAGTGCAATTGATTGGCATGCTTGCTCAAGGACAAAATCCTAAGCAGGCCCAAGAGAGTTTAAACTCGCTTCATCTTAACAGTGTGCCTGCCTTTAACCAGAGCCTAGGTTATACGCCCTATGTGGTACCTGGATTGTTCTTGCTGATTTTGCACCAAACCTTACTCATAGGTACTGGCATTTTAGGGGCCGGGCAATGGCGGCATAAAGGGTATTGGCAGCAGGTGTCACCGGTGCAATTAGTCTGTGGTCGTATTCTTGCTTTCATGTTGATTTATATCTTCTTTACCAGCTTTTATGTGGGCTATTGTTATCACTGGTATAACGTGAGTATTCAAGCGAGCCTTGGCTTAGTTGCGCTGTGGTTATTGCCGTTTTTACTGGCTACCGCCGCCGCAGGTGTTGCCATGAGCACCTTGTTCACCCGCCGCGATTTACCCACCCAAGTGCTACTGCTGATCTCTATGCCTATTCTATTCGTGTCAGGTTTTGTGTGGCCGATAGCACTGATCCCAGAACCTTTAGTACTCGGCTCACAGTTTATTCCCGCCGTACCCGCGATTATGGGCATGCTAGAACTCAATCAAATGGGCGCAAGTTGGGCGAGTGTGATGCCAAAATGGCTGCAACTCTGGGGCTTATTTGCGGTATTTTTCGGCCTAGCGATGTTGGGGATTAAGCGAAGAACGAAGTTGTTGCTGATTGGTACCCATTAGTTTTTAGCGATACCTTAGATTTATATTTATTGGCGAGTGTTAATCGTTTACTGAGGACGTAATGACGTTTTACCCATCCCCTCATAAAAGTTGCTGTTCATATTATCCAAATCTTGCTCAATCCACTGCATTTAACCCTGTTGTTATTTAACCCACCGTAAAAACTGGGCATCTGAAAGCGCACTCGCTACAATCGCCGCAATTGTGATTATCGGAGTCGACATGAGTACATCTTTACTTAACGCACCAACGGGTTTGCAGGCACGAGTGATTAGCTTGGTTGAGCAAAACTGGTTTGGTCATTTTATTTTGACATTGATTTTAATCAACGCGGTGCAGTTAGGTATGGAGACCTCAGCCAGCCTGATGGCGCAATACGGTACTTTGTTGATGAGTCTTGATAAGGTGCTGCTGAGTGTATTTGTCGTGGAGTTATTGCTGCGGATTTATGCCTATAGGGGGAAATTTTTTAAAGACCCTTGGAGTGTGTTCGATTTTACCGTGATAGTGATTGCACTGATCCCTGCATCTGGGCCTCTTGCTGTACTGCGTTCGCTACGGGTGTTGCGGGTGCTGAGAGTGTTAACAATTGTGCCATCAATGAAACGGGTCGTGTCAGCTCTGTTGGGATCACTTCCAGGACTGGCATCGATCGCCACGGTATTACTGTTGATTTATTATGTGTTTGCGGTGATCGCCACCAAAATCTTTGGTGGTACGTTTCCAGAATGGTTTGGCACCATTGCTGATTCGTTTTATACCCTATTTCAAATAATGACGCTTGAAAGCTGGTCTATGGGAATTTCGCGGCCAGTGATGGAAGTTTACCCTTATGCTTGGGTATTTTTCGTGCCATTTATTCTGGTGGCTACTTTCACTATGCTAAATTTGTTTATTGCGATTATCGTCAATACCATGCAAACCTTCAGTGATGAAGAGCATGCATTAGAGCGTGAGCGGGACAAACAAGTCTTGGAGCAGGAACAAAGACAAATGCACGAGGAGTTGAAAGCCATCAGATTCGAGCTACAACAATTACAAACCTTGCTGCGCAGTGCTGCTGGCGATTCTTCTAATGTATCGACAAAGGGAGATATTGGTTCTGATTAAAGCAGATTAAGGATCGTGAGCTGATATCAAGTCTTGTACTTGGATTCTGTCGTTTTTCGCTAAGCCATCACAGATTGCGGATCACTTAATATTTTTATTGGGTTGTCTTCTTATTGGTTTTGGGGGAGAATGCGCGCCGAAAAAATAACCGAGATACTCAGTATCTCGGTTATTTTTTATTTATGGCGTATGTGTTTTAAAACAATTGAGGCCGGTAAACATCCGGAAATGATATGAGGTTCAGTTGAACCTATTTTACTGAGGAAAGACCAATGGGGCTGTTGTGTACCGGATTGTCGGTAGTTGTTGTAAATCAAGTTGTTGCGTTAGCCATTAAACCTAGAGTACAGACGGTTAGCCGCAAGCAAAAACTAATTGCAGATGCGTGCTTAGGTGTTCAACCCTGTACAATGGGGGTGTGCTGATGAGCCAACAAAATCCGGGTTTGAAGCAGACCCTCAACTTATGGCAAGTGGTGGTGATGGGGCTTGCCTATCTCACGCCGATGGCCGTTTTTGATACCTTTGGTATTGTTTCCGAGATCACCTCTGGCCATGTGGCTACGTCTTATCTATTCGCATTGGCGGGGATTTTATTTACCGCGTTTAGTTACGGTCATTTGGTACGTAAATATCCCTATGCGGGTTCAGCCTACACTTATGCTCAAAAAACCTTTAGCCCGAATGTTGGTTTTATGGTGGGTTGGTCATCGCTGCTGGACTATATGTTTATGCCAATGATCAATATGTTGCTCGCAAAAATCTATTTAACTGCCATGTTTCCCAGCGTCGAACCTTGGATCTTTATTTTCGCTCTTGTGACCATAATGACCTTGCTTAATCTCAAGGGGATTGATCTCGTCGCGAACTTTAATGGGGTGATAGTGTTTGCACAGATCGCTATTATTGTGGTGTTCATTGGTCTAATGGCCTATAGCATTTCCCTCGGTGAAGGCGAAGGTGTCGTTGCGAGTGTGCGACCATTTTATGCCGATAATATGGCGATGGCGCCATTATTCACAGGGGCGACGATTCTGTGTTTCTCCTTCCTCGGCTTTGACGGGTTAAGTTCACTGACTGAAGAAACTAAAGATGCTCAACGTGTTATTCCTCGCGCGATTGTGTTGACGGCTTTACTCGGTGGCGTGATTTTTGTTGGCGTGTCTTATTTTTTGCAGCTCTATTTCCCCGATATTTCCCGCTTTCAACAGCTTGATGCGGTATTGCCTGAAATTGCACTCTATGTGGGTGGTAATCTATTCCAGTCCATCGTATTAGTCGCGACCACTGTTGCTGTATTGGCATCCGGTATGGCTGCCCATGCTGGGGTTGCACGGATTTTATATGTGATGGGGCGGGATAATATGTTGCCACGTAAAGGGTTTGCTTATATCCATCCTAGATGGCGAACCCCTGCATTTAATGTCTTGTTGGTGGGTGCGCTTGCGCTGTCTGCCGTTTCATTTGATTTGGAAATGGCGCTAGCCTTAGTGAATTTTGGCGCTTTAGTCGCTTTTACCTTCGTAAACTTAGCCGTGATTGTGCAGTTTTACCTAAGGGATCGACGTAATAAATCTTTTAGAGACCACTTACAATACTTAGTCTTGCCATTGTGTGGCGCGGGTACTATTGGTGTACTTTGGGTGAACTTAGAACCACAATCATTAGAGCTGGGGCTCATTTGGGCGGCAGTGGGAGCGATGTATTTGGCTTTACGGAGTTTCCGTTTACGCCGTGCAGTAGAGCTATAAAATTAGTGAGTGTCATGGCTCATAGATGCACAGCTATAACTAAAGATGTGTAGTAGATCTAGGGCTGTGGGTTGTCATCCTCTAACAAAATATTCCAATAAAAAGACCCGCATTAGCGGGTCTTTTTATTATCTATCAGTTCGTTATTATTGCAGCAACACATTGAACTTAAGCAAGGTTTCAACACCACTTGGTGTATTCACTGTTAGTACCACTTGGCTGCTAGCGGTTTCAGTATTCTTGAGGTAAAAGTCCGCCATACTTGCATTAGCATCATTCGTTTTAGGCACAGTATAAGGCGTTGACAGTAATTCCCCTTTATCCGCATCGATATTAAGCGTTGTGCTAGAGGGCAGAATTTGATCGGCACTGTCGTAGAACTTTACGGTAAATTCGGATGTTTGCCCTGCAGGAATTGCCGTTAAAGACTCTAGATTGTTGAGAATATTTTGACCTAGGCGATCTTCATATACTTTGACACCATCTTGCCATAGGGAGAAATACGCTTTTGAGCCAGACATTATCATCACAACTGCTTTACGAACATAAGTCTTATTGGCTTGTCCTGTCCCGCAGAGTGCGCCTTGACATTGAGGGCCGTTAAACTTGCCATCGGCACCTTTATAGGTGTCGCTAGCGAGGTTATCGAAATAGCGTTCACCACCATCATAGGCGAAGTTTTCGTTATCATCGCGAAAGGCTGTCGGCAGATCGCTAAAGCCTGAGCTATGAAAGGTTTCAATATCTAAGCCGTTACCACTGCAAGCCACAGGAACGCCATTTATCAAGCAAGCTTTTGCAATGGCGCTACCATCAGCTGTATCAAATTGGTTGTTACCATTGGTGTCGAAAAAGGTTTCGTGACCTAAAGCGTAGGCTAATACTGTTATGCGATGGTCTTGAGGTCTTGGATCGCTTGATGTCCAAGTCACACTGCAGACACCATTTTGAGTTAAGCAGCTTGGCTCTATTTGGCCGCCTTCACTGGTGAAGTTGACTGTTGTGTCATTGGGCGCAGGGTTGCCAAAACTATCAGACAGTCTTGCTGTCACTGTGACTTTCTCACCATCAATATTACCCGCTTCAGGGTTGGCATTACTCGTCGCTAAACTAAATCCAAGTTGTTGAGGTAGACCAGTATTCACGGTTAACTGTTCAGATTGGCTCGTGATGACTTCTTTAGTATCAGTATCAACAGCAGTGGCGACCACGCGCACAGGCGTGGGTACTGTGCCGGATAATACGCGCACACTGGCGATACCTTGGGAGTTAGTCAGGCTTTGCGCATTCGCAGTGCCATTGGCAAAACTTAAACCACCGACAACCGTATCTAAGGTAAAGCTGACATTCTGTTGCGCTGCAGGTTGGCCATTGGCGCTGGTGACTTTGAAGCTGACTAAAGAGGATTCGCTTGAACCCGTACCGCCCGCACCTTTGATGCGAATTTGTGCCGGCTCTGCCGACTCAAAACTTAAGCTGGCAAGCGTTTGGCGTTGTAGAGTAAATGGGAAATTTGCCGTTAACGTCTGATTGCCAGCTACGGTTGTGGCGATGATTTGGTCGCTACGTTCACTGTTGCCACTGCAACTTGTGTCTTGGAAGGTCGAGCTCGCATTACCCGATAAAGTTGTAACTGGGGTATCGAGTGTGGCGCTATTGTTTGTGGTGCAATCTGAGCTAAAGCTGATGGAAGAGGGTGTTTGTACTCGCGTAACCGTGCCGTCATTGGCCTCTAATACTAAACTTGCACTTACACCAAAACTACCGCCTGCGCTGATTTTATATTTGCCATTGGCATCGGCCGTTAAGGTGCTCGCCAGTTTACCTTCGGTAAAGACTGCGCCATTGAATGAGCCGAGTTTTAGCGTGCCTTCTTGATTGACGGCATCTTTACTCAACACTTCATACAAACTGCTGGTTTGCAGCGATTGACCTTGATAGTCCACAGTGACCGTTAAGGCATTTGCCCCTAATTCAGTTGCACTTGGCGTATAGGGTACCTGCGCAATACCTTGGTTGTTGGTCAACGCACTGGTTGGATTGAGCGCCGCAGAACCAGCAGTAAAGGTGACTTTAGCGCCTTCGATACCTTTGCTTTCGCTATCGAGCAATATGGCTTGTAATTGCACCGACTCATCGACTTTAAAGCGAGTGACTAAGGCTGAGCTGCTTAAAATACTGGCGCTGAGTTTGGGTGTTTCAATGGTGTTGCCATTGCCTGAACCAACGAACTCGTAGTTACGGCTTGCAGTTAATGCGTCTGCATCAGATGGCGTATAGCTCGCCGTTAAGGTACCAGCTTCTGCTGTTAATGCTGGGTTAGAAATGATGACTTCAGCAACGCCATCTGCATTGGTGAGTTTTGTTGCTGGCGCAACAGTACCTAAGGTCGCAGCGAAGCTAATCAGTTGGCCGCTAAGTTTACTCGAACCCTTTTTTAAGGTAGCGACGGCACAAAAACTCGTATCGGAGGCAAAGCTTAAATTGGTGGTTGCATCGGCGCACTTGCCGTTAACTACAGTTTTATAGCCCAGCGTTAAGCTGTAGCTGTCTGTTGTTCCGTCAGTGTCGGTGCCATCAGCTGCGCCATTACAACCACTGAGCGCTAATGCGCCCAGTAATACCCAAGAAAATACCGATAACGTTTTGCTAAGTCGCATAAGCAACATCCTTGTGGGGCTGAAGTTAATTAGTCTTGGATTTCGCTGCGTAGATATTTAAACAGCTCTTTAGATGATTTTGATTCTGGGCTTTTGGCCAGTTCTTTGGTGGCTTGACGCACCAAAGTACGCAGTTTTTGTCTGTCTAATTGCGGATAATGCTCGACGACAGTTTGAATCTCATCATCACCTTGGGTGAGTAAGCGTTCACGCATTTTTTCGAACATTTGTAACTTAGCGGTCTCGTTGTTGTTTTTATTCAACACGATAGCGAGTGAAGCCTTGATTGGCTCAATATCAAAATTACGCATCAATTTGCCGATATACTGCATGTGGCGACGATACGCCTCAGTATTGACCTTGATTTTGCGTGTTTGCAGGATAGCGTCGTACAAAAACTCATCCAGCTCGATTTTATCTAGCTGAGTCTTGCTCAGTGAAACAAGCTCCATACCGACTTTTTGCACGGCTTCGCTATCACGCTTGTCCGTTGTTTTGCTGCTGACATAATCTTCATCTATGTCGTAGGGCTGTTTAAAATGTTCTGAATCACCAACAATCTTCATATAGATAAAACCTCAAGTAATTTACTGGCTAATAATAACATCTCCAGCCAAAAATCGCCTAGGTGAATGTGTTTATACCCAAGCTACCTGAAGATACGAGTTTCAGAGCGCATAGGGTGCTTCAATTCAAGGCGCAGCAATGACAGAATGTCGGCTACCTTTTGAATTGATGCAACACGGAAGTGAAGTGCCCTAGGCGCTCCGTCCTGGCGGGTTTTAACGCACTTTATGCTGCGTTGGTTATTTTTAACTTAGTCCACTAGGTCCGCAAATAACCGCCTTGCCTAAAGTGCGTTAAACTCCCGCTGAATCCTGCATCTTCAGGTTGTTTGGGTATAGGATACGCTCTCAAGCCTAAGTCCGCCGCGAATAATTAATGTGAATGGGATTTGTGTTTGTTATGCTACGGCAATTGCCGACAACGAAAGAGTAGCTTTGTGTCTTTGAACAGAATCGATAGTGAATTGGGCGCGCTGAAAGATGCGGTGGCCGTGGCGCTGGAATATGCCAACAAATTAGGAACGAACGCTGCCGAAGTGGCGATCAGTAAACAACAAGGTTTGTCGGTTTCTACCCGTTTAAAAGAAGTTGAAACCGTTGAATTTAATAAAGATGGTGCCTTAGGAATTACGGTTTACCGCGATGGTTGCAAGGGCAGTTCATCGACGTCGGATTTAAGTCCAGAGGCCATCGCCTTAGCGGTGAAAGCGGCCGACGATATCGCCCGTTATACTTCTCCGGATCCATTCAGTGGTCTTGCCGATAAAGCCTTGATGGCAAATCAGATCCGCGATCTTCAACTGTATTATCCACAAGATATTTCCCCCGATGAGTTAGCGCAACTGGCGATCCGCGCCGAAACTGCGGCGCTCGATGCCGATCCACGTATCAATAATTCCGACGGCGCCAGTGCCAATGCTCACACTGCGGTTAAAGTGTATGGCAACAGCCACGGTTTCTTAAACGGTTATTGCAGCTCGCGTTATAGCTTGAGTTGCAGCGTGATTGGTGAAGATAGCGAAGGCAATATGCAACGGGATTACGATTACACTATCGCCCGTAAATTCAGCGAGATGCTTGCACCTGAAACGGTAGGTTTAAAGACCGCCGAGAAGACAGTGAGCCGCCTCGGTGCGCGCAAGATCGCTACTACGCGTTTACCCATTTTATTAGCGCCAGATATCGCCACAGGGTTAATCGGCCACTTTATCGGTGCGATCAGCGGTGGCAGTTTATACCGTAAATCCAGTTTCTTATTGGATTCGATCAACACCCAAATCTTCCCCGATTGGTTTAATATCGAAGAGCAGCCGCATTTACTGGGCGCATTGGCAAGCGCGAACTACGACAGTGAAGGCGTGGCGACCCAAGACAGACGCATTATTGACCGCGGCATGTTAGAAACCTATTTGCTGACCAGTTACTCGGCGCGCAAGTTAGGCTTAACCAACACGGGCCATGCGGGCGGTATTTATAACTGGACGCTCGGCCACACTGGCCAAACCTTCGACGAATTGGTAAAAGACATGGGCACAGGTTTGATTGTGACCGAAGTTATGGGCCAAGGCGTGAACATGGTAACGGGCGATTATTCCCGTGGTGCGGCGGGTTTCTACGTTGAAAACGGTGAGATCCAATATCCAGTGGAAGAGATCACTATCGCGGGTAACTTAAAAGAGATGTTCCGTGGCGTGCAAGCCGTGAGTAAGGATTTTGATCTGCGCTCATCGATTCGTACCGGCGGTATCTTGTTATCTGAAATGAAGATTGCGGGTAACTAATCCATAGTCTCACTCGTTCTGCCGTGCTGCTATAGTGCGCTTAAGTCGTCTCAGTGCTTTAGTGCCTGTGCTTTAGTGTCAGTGGCATGAATGTGGTTCGAGCATAAAAAAGGGCAAGCGATTAATCACTTAATCTGCTTGCCCTTTTTGTTTAACGTTTGGATTAGAGCTGTTCGACCTAAAAATCCGCGCCGTTAAAAACCATGTGGTTAAAAACTCTGTTGTTAAAAACAGTGCCTTTAAAATCAGTCGTTAAAATGCATAGCTTGCGTTGAGTTCGAACGAGCGACCTGCACCGGCAATTTGGTTAAAGCCATTGGTATTATCGGCCTTAAATTCCGCTACACTTACGCCGCCCAGTGGCAGCTCATAGTAGCTGTCGAACAGGTTATTCACGGCGAAGGTGACAGTCAGATCCTGCCATTTCATACTGCTGTTCAAATTGAGCAAGGAGTAACTGTCGGTTTCATTTTCAAGGCGGCGGTCATCTACGCGATCTTTGGTCGCAACCCATTGCCATGAAAGACTGTTTTCCCACTGACCTAACTGATGTTGCAGTGCCAGCTCAGTTTGCAACGGCTTGATTTGATATAAAGGTTCATCACCTTCATCTCGCTCGCCACGGGTTACATTCACTTTGCCTAACACTTGCCATTTACCTGTGCTGGTTTCGGCAAACTGATAGAGCGCATTAAAACGTGCGCCATAGAGATTGGCATCTAAGTTAGTGAATTGGAGAATATTGCGTTTGCCATCAGGCGAACTAGTGCGATTGAAGCTACCAATGACTTCTGCATCGACATAGTCAGTCACTGCTGTGTACCAAGCTGTGGTCGAAACTTGCCAGCTATCATCGTTATATTTGTAGGCTGCGCTCAGGGTATGGGCGGTTTCTGGTTTAAGATCCGGATTACCCACATAACCATTACCATCACCATACCAACCTATCATAGTGGTCGCCATAGTGCCGCGGCCCCAGCTGTAACGTTCGTATAGATTCGGTGCACGATTCTTGCGGGCTAAACCAAACTCAAGTTGTTGATTAGTCGATAATTGATAGCGCGCCAGCAAGGTGGCATCGATCAGATTATCATCACGTTTTCTGTCCATCGCATTAAAGGCTTTTGCCGCTTCTGCGTCGACATTGGGCATGCCCATCATAGGCATGTTGCTATAGGCTTGGACTTCACCGGTATTGGTGGTGACATACTCAAAGCGAACACCCGCCGATAACCACCAGCTTTGACTTAAATCTTGCTGCCATTCGCCATAAACGGCGGCGCGGCGGCGTTCACCATCGTTGATGTTGATGTAGTCATTGGGCGCCATCATAGTGCCAGGCACCGCAGGCCAAACATCGTCGAGCTGGTAGCTATAGTATTCTTGGCCGACCAGTAAGGTGCTGTCATCACCCATTGGCAAGCGCCAGTGCAGTTGATAGCTGTAGTCATCACCTTCAGTGTTCATTGGCATCTTGCCGGTTTTTTCTGGGGTGAAAAAGCCCATCTCGTGTTTCACGCCGTGCCAGTTTACTTGGGCACTGAATTCACCGTCATCGTCGAGTTTGAGTTGATAACGGGCGAGGGCACCGTAACTCTTGTTATCCGTCATATCCATGTATTGGTTAGCAAAACCTTGGAATGGAATATTTTGGTGGGTCAATTTGATGGCAACTTCTTGAGTCTCATCGCGCCATGCGGCGGTCAGTGCATGGTTTTGTGCGCGGTATAGAGTATCTATGACTTTATCGCCATTGCCATCTTTATAGCTGTTGGCATCTTCATAGGCGCCTTGATAGCTAAGGCTGACATTTTTGCTGGCGACTGTGGCGTTGGTGCCGAGTAATAAGGTGTCACTCACACTGCGATATCCAGTTGAAATATCGCCACTATTCCACTTGATAGCCTCGCTTTCACCAAATTTAGGGTTAAGGCTGCTAACCTTAATCACGCCCGCAATATTGTCTCCACCGGCACTGACTGGCGATACGCCCGCAATGACTTCGGCTGCGGTGATTTGATTGGCGGAGATATAGGACAGCGGTGGATTCATTTGGTTTGCGCAGGACGCGGTAATGTCGGCGCCATCAACCAGCACTTTGATGCGATCGCCCATCATGCCATTGAGGATAGGTAGGGCCGATACGCCGCCCGCTTCGGAGAAATCGACTCCTTGCCCTTTCAGTAGATTTTCAGCCGAGCCTAAGGTATTACGGTTTTCGGTCTGTTGGCCATGGACCTCTAAGCGTTCAATATTGGCTAATTCGCTGTCGTCAGCCATGGCCTGTGGCGCTAGTGATAAACCCATGGCGATTGCGAGGGATGAGGAAATTACTGAAGTTTTAAACGGGTGAGATAAATACGCAGAATTTGCAGCCATCTTATTGTCTTCCATTCACTTGGATTAATTGCGCTGCATTATAAAGAGCATCTCAGTGTGGCAGGTGCGGCATATTGTCGCAGAGGGTAACAAAGCGAGTTAAAACATCAGAATATGGCTTGAGCAGAAGACAAGTTTTCCACTTTTTAATCAGTTAGGCATGATTCGCTTAGTTCTTTATTGGTTCCTCAATTGGTAAGAGGTCCAATAGAACTCTGCGTTAGCGGTACTTTTTGTGATTTAAGCTAACCCAAATGAGGCATTTTAATTTCTGGGATTTAAGCTAGCCAAAATACTTACTATACAAGCGCTGAGTTTCACCTTGGGAATCCATAGCGGCGAGTGCTTTGGCAAATTCAAAGACTTTAGAATCTGGTGTTAACACTGTGGGACTGTTATCTGGGCTGATGGGGATATCAGCGCGATAGTTGGGGTTGTGTCTACCGCGGTAGTAGCGGCTTTTTTTCGAGAAACCGAGGTACATTTCCTGCGGTAATTCGCTGTAGTGATAGTGGAGTTTAAACTGGCTTTGGTCACGATTTTTAAGGTAATAATGCAAAGTGGTTTGATCATAAATAAAAAAGTCCCCTTGGTTTGAAAGCAAATAATCCAAGGCTTTAGGGACGGTTAACTCAGGCGGTTTGCGTACCTTGATTTTATCGGGTAAACCGCCAAAGTCGTAACTGCCGGGAGCGATTAAGAGGGTCATCTCATTATGGGCTAACTGTTCAATGGAGCGAATATCGGCGGCACCAGCACGGCTAATGCCAATCGCACGTTGTGAAAGTCCATTGGGGATAAAATGCGCGTATTGAGCCCGCTCTTCGGTGAAATTAAGGCCGGGATAAAAATCGATATTGCCGAGTTTGAGATCCCGCAGAATACGTAATTTAGGTGCGCGCACCACATTGAGTTTGCAGCCAATCTTGTCCGCCGCCGCTTGATAGAGTTCGTGATAAAATCCCGTGTTATTGGACTCGTCTCCGATAAAGGGTAAGCGTTCGCTGGTGCGATACCCCATGGTCATCACGCAGGAGTCTGAACTGGAAAAAGCGTTGGCAAGCGGGGCTTGAAGCGTTATTAGCAAGAGCAGTGCGCCGAGCCAAGGTTGAGCGACTAACGCGGATGTCAAATTGATCTCCTTATCTGTCGATTACAAAGTGTAACCTGAGTGCCAATAAAGGTTATGGCAAAATTCACTCACTAAACCTATTAATAAAATCTTATTGATTATTAAGCTAATATATTATTTTTATTTGAATAATCTATCATACTTTCCTACTAGTTAAAGTCATTTTTTATGTTGGAGTGCACAAACTCTGTACATCTGATTTGATTGCGTTATAGTTTGCGCTGTTAGGCTATGGGCTTAACTTTCATTAAGCAGTGAGGCATAAAATGACTAAGCAAAAACCGCAAAATATGCCCTTAGAACACGAAAGTGGTCGAGGCACCATTACCGACAACGCACTCAAAGCGTTAGTGACGAGTCCCTTGTTTAGGACCCGCACCGAGAAAGCGAAAAAGGGCAAAGGGTCATATGACCGTAAAGCACAAAACCGAAAGGGGCATCAGCACAAGGGCGATGCCCCTTTTGACTTTCTAGGTCTGCGCTTTTGTTAATCTGCTTTTTTACTGCTTCAGTTCGCTGCTTTAGTCTGCTGTGTTAGTGCATCGTTAATCCTGCCAATTCATGCTCATCCACCTGCCTTTACGCCAATCTTTACGCTTAAATCAGCCTTATTATTGATACTCCTTGTTGGAGGTTAATTGTACTTTCGCCCTGAGCGAGTATGGTGAACGCTTAGAGCGTTTTAGCGAAGGAGATGCACATGGCACAGCAATATCGAGTTGAACACGACACTATGGGTGAGGTGAAAGTCCCCGTCGATTGTTATTGGGGCGCACAAACCGAGCGTTCGCGGCAGCACTTTCGTATTGGTGCTGAGGCATCTATGCCTGTCGAAGTGATCCACGCTTTTGGCTATTTAAAGAAAGCCGCAGCCATTACCAATCAACAACTTGGCGTCTTGCTCCAAGATAAAACCCAACAGATTGCCCAAGTGTGTGATGAGCTGATAGCAGGCGAACTCGATACGCAATTTCCTTTAGTGATTTGGCAAACGGGCTCGGGCACGCAAACCAATATGAACGTCAATGAGGTGATTGCCTATCGCGGCCATGTGCTCTCGGGTGGGCAACTTATCGATGCGGTTAAATGCTTGCACCCCAATGATGATGTTAACCGCTCACAATCCTCTAACGATACTTTTCCCACCGCTATGCACATTGCCGCCTATCGCCAAGCGGTTGAGCTCGTTTTGCCCTGCATGAGGTTATTGCAGCAGAGCTTGCATTATAAGGCCGAGGAGTTTGCGCAAATCGTTAAAATCGGTCGCACGCATTTTATGGATGCAACACCGTTAACGTTAGGCCAAGAGTTTTCGGGTTACGCCGCGCAGTTAAGTCATGGCATCGAAGGCATTGAGTACAGTCTCAAGCGGGTGGCCGAGCTAGCTTTAGGTGCGACCGCCGTGGGCACTGGGCTGAATACACACAAGGATTACGCCGTTAAGGTGGCGGACAATATCGCAAAACTCACGGGTTTGCCCTTTGTGACGGCGCCGAATAAGTTTGCTGCCCTTGCTGCCCACGATGAATTAGTCGTCCTGTCGGCGGCCTATAAAGTGGCGGCGGTCAGTTTAATGAAGATCGCAAATGATATTAGGATGTTAGGTTCTGGCCCGCGCTGTGGCATTGGTGAGTTATTACTGCCAGAAAATGAACCGGGTTCGTCGATCATGCCGGGAAAAGTGAACCCGACTCAGGTCGAGGCTATGACTATGGTGTGCGCGCAAATCATGGGTAATGATGTCGCCGTTGGGATTGGCGGTAGCAATGGTCAGTTTGAGCTCAATGTGTTTAAGCCGATGATTATCGCCAATGTGCTGCAATCTGGGCGCTTATTGGGGGATGCTTGCCAGTCGTTTAATGACCATTGCGTGGTCGGCATAGTGGCGAACGAGCCACAAATCGCGCTGCATGTGGAGAACTCACTCATGTTAGTGACAGCGCTAAATCAACATATCGGTTATGAAAAGGCCGCTAAGATAGCCAAAAAAGCCCATAGCGAGCATAAGACTCTGCGCCAAGCGGCATTAGAACTTGAGTTTGTGACAGCAGAAGAGTTCGAGCTGTGGGTCGATGCCAATAAGATGTTGGGACCCGATGCTTAATGCTTAATTCAAAACGTCTCATCCTAGCTGCTGATAAATCAGCGAAATTGAGGCTGGCAATGAATCAAGATAGTGAGCCAATATAATGAAAAGAAACAGTGTGATGAGATAGTGAGGTGAAACAGTGGAGTAAGAATGCTGAAGCATTCGCAGTGTTAATGCTTACGAAATGATAAAAACAAAAAGCGAACCAGAGGTTCGCTTTTTGAGTCATAGCCTGTCCTGTATCAGAACGGCTTAGTCTTGGGTGTCAGCATCTACCACTTCTGCCCACAGATCGTGTTCATCTGAATGGGTGATGCGGGCACGAACCAACATGCCAGGTTCCAACTCAGTTTCACCATTGATAAACACCATACCGTCGATTTCAGGTGCATCGGCGAAACTGCGGCCAATGGCGCCTTCTTCGTCTACATCGTCAATCAGAATGTCTAAGGTACGGCCAACGAAACGGGCTAAACGCTCGGCGCTGATCTCGGCTTGGAGTTCCATAAATCTGTGGTATCTGTCTTCTTTAACTTCTTCGCTGATAAGCTCGGCGATAGTGTTGGCGACAGCGCCATCGACTTCAGAATATTTAAAGCAACCTACGCGATCAAGACGAGCTTCTTTTAAGAAATCGAGCAGGATTTGGAAATCCTCTTCGGTTTCACCTGGGAAGCCGACGATAAAGGTTGAGCGGATCACTAGATCTGGACAAATTTCACGCCAGCGTTGAATCGCTTCTAACTGACGGTCAACACGGCCTGGACGCTTCATCATCTTGAGGATGCGCGGGCTAGCATGCTGCATTGGAATATCTAAATACGGCAGGATCAAACCTTCCGCCATTAGCGGGATTAAATCGTCAACCCATGGGTAGGGATAGATGTAATGCAGACGCACCCAAGCGCCCATTTTACCCAGTTGGCGCGCTAGGCTAGTAATGTCTTGCTTGACTGGCATACCGTTCCAAAAATCGGTACGACCGCCTTTGTCTTTGCCGTAGGCCGAGGTGTCTTGGCTGACGACTAGAATTTCTTGTACGCCTGATTCCACTAAACGCTTAGCTTCATCTAAGATGCTGCCCGCTGGGCGGCTGTCGAGATCGCCACGTAGCGAAGGAATGATGCAGAAAGTACAACGGTTGTCGCAACCTTCTGAAATCTTTAAATAAGCGTAATGCTTAGGCGTTAACTTAACCCCAGTTTGTGGGATTAATGAGGTGAAAGGGTTGTGCTCTGGCTTAGGCACGTACTTGTGAACATGCTTTAACACGGCTTCGTAGCTGTGTGGGCCAGTGATTTCTAACACATCTGGGTGCACTTCGCGGATTTGGTTTTCTTTGGCGCCAAGGCAGCCAGTGACGATCACTTTGCCGTTTTCTTCTAAGGCTTCACGCACAGCATCCAGAGATTCTTCCACCGCAGCATCGATAAAGCCGCAGGTATTGACGATAACTAAGTCGGCATTGTCGTAGCTGTTAGTGACTTCGTAGCCGTCGATGCGTAACTGAGTCAGAATACGCTCTGAATCCACGAGGTTTTTTGGGCAGCCCAAAGACACGAAACCGATGCGATTCCCAGTGGTAACAGCATTAGTGCTTGCTGCTTCTAATGTTTTGACTGGGATATCAAGCGTGGTCGTTTGCTTGGGTTTAAAAGTTTCAACTGTCATGGTTTCTCGCTGAGGTATAAGCCGCCTTAAAAAAGTTGGCGGATTATACCTGAAGTGATTAAAAGGTACAGTAGCTTTGGCTGAAAAGTGTACAACTGGGGCGCTGAATATGCCAGTTAACCCTAAGGCCTATTTTGGGTGTGGATATAGGAAGATAGGCCAAAGATCCAAGGTCGAACTTATCTGGATAAAAAGCGCTAAAAAATTTTCAGAAAAATTAACCCTTTTTAAAATTGGCCGCGTTTATAGGGACAAGAGACAATTTCTTGATGCTGTTACATATTGGCACAAGTATTGGCACTTTTTACTGATAGCCTAAGCGCTAAATAAGCGACACAGTCGTTTTAGCCGTCTCGTTTTGAATATGCGTTCTATTTGAAGTGGTTTAGGTATAAGCACATTATTTTGGAGTAAGTTATGAAAAATTCTCTTTTAGCGGTATTGGTGGCGGGTGGTCTTTTTTCTAGCGCGTTTATGGCGCCAGCAGTGCTCGCCGCTGAGGTCGATTTCCCGCATATTGAAACCATGGGGGTGAGTCAAATCCAAGTCGAGCCTGATATGGCGGATGTGAATGTGGAAGTGGCCGTGACCGAAAAAACCGCTAAAGCCGCCAAAGATAATTCCGATGCCGCCGTGGCTAAGTTTATCGCCCGTCTCACCGCAGCGGGTGTGACTAAAGATCAGATCCAGAGCGCGAATTTAAATCTTCAACCGCAATACGTCTATGTGCAGGATAAAGCGCCAGAGCTGACGGGTTATACTGCCAGTCGCCAAATTACCGTGTCGGTAACAGACTTAAGCCGCTTGAATGCTATTTTAGATTCTGCCTTAGAAGAGGGCATGAATCGGGTCAATAACATCGCCCTTAAGTCGAGCAAAGAAGCTGAATACGTCGCCAAAGCACGTCAAGCCGCGATTGTGGATGCCAAACAAAAAGCCGAATCTTTGGCTAAAGGCTTTGGTGAAAATCTCGGTAAGATTTGGCAGATCCGTTATTACGATCAACGCCCTGTGCAACCTGTCATGTTGCGTATGAGCGCTAAAGCCGATGCCATGGGCGCCGCCGAGAGCTATCAGTACGGTCAAGTGAGCATAGAAGATAGAGTTGAAGTGGTTTATAAACTGAAGTAAATCAGTCAGAGGCATATGGTGATGGATGAAGCTCCTATTGGGATTCATCCATTTTTTTATGCCGTTTACAATCGTTTTATATTTTTGGAAATAGCATTCTTCACTCTATATGTGATGGATTTTATTAGGATGATGAACAGTAAAAACTGGCAAATTTAAGTATTTATCCTCACACTAGTAAGGTTAATGTTTAGGAGGCCGTTTATGGATTTTCCCGCTCGAATAAAGCAACAAACTTGCATGGATTGCTTAAGTGGTAAGTCATTAGGATTTGAAATTCGAATGGCATTTCAACCTATTATCCATTGGCCTAGTCGTGAGATTAGCGGTTATGAAGCTCTGGTTAGAGGCCCTGATGGTGAAGGGGCTGCATGGGTGTTTGAGCGGATTAATGAAAATAATAAATACTATTTTGATCAGGCTTGCCGTGTTAAAGCGATAGAAACCGCTTCAAAGCTGGGACTCGATAAGATGCTCAGTATCAACTTTTTACCTAATGCCGTATATAACCCTGAGACCTGTATCCGCGCGACGATTGAAGCCGCTGACATGTATGGGTTTGATATTCACAAAATCATGTTCGAAGTGACTGAGGGCGAGCAAATTGTTGATCGGGCAAAATTAGTCCGTATCTTCGAGAGCTATGCTAAGCGTGGTTTTATCACGGCAATCGATGATTTTGGCAGTGGTTTTGCTGATTTAAGCTGGCTCGAAGCCCTGCGCCCTCAAGTATTAAAACTTGATATGACCTTGATCCGTGATATCGATCTCGATAGAGAAAAGCAGTTAGCTGTGGATGAAATACTGCGTATTTGTTTAGAGCTTAATACAAGAGTTTTGGCCGAAGGCATTGAGACTGAAGCCGAACTTAATTATCTCGCTGGAATAGGGATTGAGTATTTTCAGGGGTATTATTTTGCCAAACCACAACTCGAATATTTGAGTTCCTATGAAGAGCTGAGCTTTCACGCCCCAAAGTAAATGGTTAGGTGGATTGATATTGTTGCACGATTAGAGAGATAACACGTGCTGAGACTCGATGGATAATTCTTTGTTTCTGATATCGGCTAACTGATATATCATGCGCCACCTAAAATTGCCCTTGTTACCTATTCGCTACTATGTCTTCCAACGCGCTCTATACCGATTTATCCGGTTATTACGATTTAATGTGTTCCGATATCAACTACCAGCAACAGAGCGCTAGCATCCATCGTCTGCATCAGTTCCTCGGCAATAATGGTAAGCAACATCTTGATTTAGCCTGTGGCACTGGTCCACATGTGCGGCATTTTATCGACCTTGGTTATCAGTGCAGTGGCCTAGATATCAATCAGCCTATGCTAGACATGGCCATGCGTCGTTGTCCTGAAGCTCAGTTTAACCTCCAAGATATGACGGCTTTTTATTTAGAAGAGCGCGTCGATTTGATTACCTGTTTTTTATATTCCATCCATTACAGTGCTTGCATCGAACGCCTTAAAAGCTGTATCGCCAGTGTGCATAGCGCACTTAATGACGGTGGGCTGTTTTGTTTTAATACTGTCGATAAGCACAGAATCGATAACACAAGTTCGGTCAAGCATTTTGCCGAGTTTGATGGTAGTCATTTCGCCTTCGAATCCGGCTGGCATTACAGTGGGCAAGGTGAAAAACAGTCATTAAAGTTGAGTATTGCCAAAAGCAGTCAGCCGTTTGCTGAGGTCTCGCCTTTACCTGTCTCTGATATGAAAGGCTTAGGCTCGCTGGAAGCTGGGTTACACGCCGCAGGTTTGCAAGAAGTGGGCTTACAAGAAGTCCACAGTATTGAGCAATGGCAAGATCAACATGCTATGGTCGCTACCAGCTTCACTGAGCTGCAGGAATTGTTAGCGCCCTATTTTGAAGTGCATGTTTTCGAACACGATTATGAAAGAATTGTCCCGTGGGATTTAGCATCAGGTAATGCGCTGTTTGTTTGCGTGAAGATTTGACCTTCTGTTGAAGTTTGGTAACAGAAGGTCTGCTCATAATGCCACTGTTACTTGTTAAATCTCGCTTCTCTGTCAGTCTGTTTTTATTTAAAGCCAAATTAAAGTTGTAGGCTTCACTCCTGATTTTTCATCAAGAGTCGACCAAAAGGGGAAAGTACCGTTCCCCTTTTGGATATTCCTTGCCAAATAACGTCCATGTTTAACAATCAGTTCGTCATCCATAACTCTTGTTTATAACGCTGCCGCACAGTATTCCCGTTAAAGCTTGCTTTAATAAACTTGCTTTAATAAATAAGTCGCACAATAGAAATGATAATGGAGTTAATTAAATGTAATGATTTTGTGTGTTTATTTTATTGCCTATGAAATAGTTACAATTTCACAGGCAATAAATACATTAAGACAGAATTAGCACGGCTTTAGTGTAAGTATGAAAAAAGTTTCATGTGTTTTATAAAAATAGTTAACTCGAATTTAAAATATTAAAATAAACCTATAGTGTTGATAAGTATGGTTATTATTTTCATTGTGTATTGATCTGAGTGTGGTTTTGCGAGGTTGGCATTATTTTTGTAATGTCCTTAGTGTATTTAAATAATTAACTAGGAGTACTTTATGAAAAACCCCATTCTTACTTTAGCTGCCATTATTTCTTTAGCCTCTTTTAGTGCATATTCTCATGCAGATAACATGAGCAACAGTGATGCCGCAGAAAACGGAATCTATGTCGGCGCTAACTACGGTTATTTAAAAGTCGATGGCGATGATGATTTTGATGATAATAGTGATGTAATGCAGGGCCTTGTTGGTTATAAGTTTAATAAATACCTTGCTCTTGAAGGTAGTTACATTAACTTTGGTGATTATGGTAATGGTTTAGCCAATGCCGAAACCGATGGTTATACGGCAGCCCTTAAAGTCATGCTTCCCATTGCAGACCGAGTTGAGCTATATGCTAAAGGTGGTCAGTTATGGTATTCGACAGATTATGACGTCGTCGGTTTTTCTGGCAATGACGATGGTGAAGGTGTATTCGCCGGCGCCGGTGTGGCATTTAAAGTCACAGAACGATTTTTAATTAATGCTGAGTACACTTGGTATGATGCAGATATTAATGTCGATAGCGTCGCCAATGGCGGAAAAACAGATACAGACTTTAATCAAGCCAGTATTGGTGTTGAATATCGCTTCTAATTAGTAATCTCATCAACAATTCATAATTATTAAGGCGTGATACTTTAAGTGTCACGCCTTTTTTACTTTATCTTGATGGTAGATGTTATTGGATTTAATAAGAAGTATTGGCAGCCATTTATAAACAACAATATAATTCACTTTCCATTTTTTGCCTACAATTTGTTATGGCGAAAATTGCTTGAACGAGTACCATTAAAAATGATGGGGCGATATATGGGACAAAAGTCAAACTAATTCATTAAAAAAGGCGTTTTTAAACATGCAAACCCCACCGATTTTAGGCATGGGAGGATTGCCTATCGTCATTAGGACGATGACAATCAGTACATTTATATCGAAAGCCTTGTTCTAAAAGAGCAGAAATCTGGTATCGTCTTACTATGGTCAAATACAGATAATTCATGGTGATAGTCTCTTATATCTATGGTTAACATAAGTATGCTTTTGAGTAAACTATGGTTGAAAATAGAACTGATAGATTGAGATTTGCACTCTTGGGCGTTAATCTTGCTTCTATTCTCCGATTAGAGTATCGCACTTCGGAGTTGAATTTTAGTTATCTTAATTATGGTATAGCAAAATGAGTAAAAAAATATTTACAGGGAAAGTAACAGGTCATTATAAAAATGGTCAACTAAGGATTGAGGAAAATTATGAAGATGGAAAGTTAGATGGTATTCGTAATAGTTATTATGAAAACGGTCTGCTAGAAAAAGAAGAAAATTATAAAGATGGAGTGTTAGATGGTATTTGTAATAGTTATTATAAAGACGGTCAGTTAGAAAAAGAGGGAACTTATAGAAAAGGCAATAGAGAAGGCATTTATAAGCATTATTGGTCTAATGGAAAACTAATGGAGGAAAAGTTTTATGTAAATGGGAAAGAAGATGGTATTTGTAAAAGCTATTATAGAAACGGTCAGTTAGAGTCGGAATTGACTTATGAAAATGGGACTTTAGAAGGTGTTTGGAAATATTATAATGAAAATGGTCAAGTAACAGTGCAAATTTTTAAAAATGGGAAAGAATACGGTTTTTATCGAACTTATCATTGTAATGGTGAACTAGAGAATGAAGCGTTGTATATAAATGGAAAATTAGAAGGTGTTTGGAGGTGTTATAATGAAAATGGTAGATTAACAGTGGAAAAAAACTATGTTAATGGTATTAGAAATGGTCTGTTTAAATATTATAATGAATACGGTAAATTAGAGGCGGAAGGCGTTTATAAAAATGATCAATTAGATGGTCTTTATAAAGCCTATGATGAGGAAGGAATATTGCAAGCTGAGGAATATTATAAAAATGGAGAGCGAGAGGGGCTTTTTAAGAGTTATCATAAAAATGGTATAATAGAAGTAGAAGGAACTTATGAAAATGGTAAGAAAGAAGGTATTTGGAAAAGCTATAATGAAGATAGTCATTTAATTCAAGAAACGACTTATAATAATGATTAGTTAGATGGAATCTTTAAAAAAATTGCAGCAATTGACAATTAGTGTTGGAAGAAATAAATCTTGTCCTCCATTTGTAGCGAAGATATAAATCAGGCAGATATAAATCAGGCCACCCAATATAAAACAAGAACATAATGTACTTTCAGTTAGCATCCAAGTGACTAAAAGTCACTTAGCGGCTAAAAAGCTTGCGAGGTATTGCTCCAGAGGATGAGGACTAACTCAATTAGCCTATTTTGCTGAAAAACTTAGATTTTTAGTAAAAAATACCTAAGCCATTCTCTTGTTGGCTGTTGTGAAAGGCATGGTTAATGATGCAGGATTGAAATCAGCCAGCGTTGAGGTGCTGACAGCATTTGGCAAAGTGCCGTCGTCGCTTTTCTAAGTGTTCGCAGTAATCAGTCAGTTCTTGCAAGGTTCCCACAGGGCCATGAAATAGCTTACCAAACTCGGTGGTAAGCTTAAGCCAATTGTCATGGTGGATATTTAATCTTGTCAGTAACTTGGCGCTATTTTCAGTGATTGCACCTAGTTTATCATTTCGAATAATTCGACCGGTATCATCCACCAATTGAAGGTAATCTATTAATGAAAACGTAATGCCAATGGGTTGGTTATCGCGTTCATTGCCGATAAAAGGCAATAGATTTTTGGGCTGCTCATCTTTCAATGCCGCCTGAATTCGAAGCTGAATACTGGCATGAGCTGATCGCTCCAGTGTATCGGCCATTTGGGCTCTGATGGGATTCAAATCCACATAAGTCATACAGGCTAAAACGGCAGCTTCATCAAGTAGAGCTTGATTCTCTATAAAAGAAATAGGTAAATCGACCTTCCCAAAAACGCCCAGTACAGTTATCTTCTTGATTTGCTTGTCTTGCTATCGGCTCGTTTAAGCAACGCATGAACCAACTGATATCACATAAGCGGTGCGATAAATGGCGATTGAATGCCTTAATCTGTTGACCTCGTCCGCTTCAACCAACCCACCTTTGGCGAATTTTTGCGTTAATTCATCGCCTTTAAATAGCTTATGCCATTGCTCAAGCACCTCCCTGTCGCTCCTGCGGTTTGCAGTCTCTACATCAATGCGTAAAACCACATGTAGATGATTGGACATCACCGCAAAGGCCGCCACATCTATTGCAAAAACGGCTTCGAGTTCAAACAATAGCGATTCTACCCAAGCGCGGCGATGGTCATGGTTTTTACCTGAGTAACGATCATCGCCACACAAAAAAGCACGTCGAACGACACGACTGCAACAGTGATAAAAAGGGGTGTCTTCAAGACTAATCTGAGTTCTGCGAGGGCGCGGCCTACAAACCTCCTTGTTTAATGCTTAACCAAAGCATATTCGGAGGTTAACTACCTCGCCATTAACGATGGATGTCCATTTAGTATTTTGGATGTCCATTTAGTATTTCCATTTAGTATTCTTTAGTATTCTCATGCACAAGTCAGAGGGTATGAACAAGCGGATATTGAACATTACAAAACGTTAGATACTTCTCAGCGTGGAGTCTACACAGAAGACGGTAAATTTAATGCTGGAGCAGGCAACCGTGCTCGCTCTTACGACCCCAGCAGATTGAGTGATCCTAATGATAAGAGGGCCAAAGCGTTTGATGAAAACTATAGAAATAGAATGTCAACACATTCATCTTCGAAGAAAAAATGCTAACTTGGTGGGGGCGTATGAAAAAGATTGATGTAGGTACTTGTTTTTACATTCCGCTTGAAAGCGGTGAGTTTGGTTTCGGATACATTGTTTATGATGATCGGTTTCTCATTGTGAATATATTTGATTTTAAATCAATAAGTTGTAAGGGAATTGCCTCTGCTTTTGATCGGCCACTTTTGATTGAAGGGTGGCTAATTGATGTGGTTGTTTTCGCTAAAATAAAAAATGCAATGTACCCAAAGTGGGAGTTACTACGTAAAGTTATATATGACAACCCTAAGTTCCCTGTAAACCCTATAGTAATATATGGGCTGCCAAGCAGGCTCAAATGCCTAAATTATGTAACTGGCGACACGTTTGACGCTGCGGATAATGATATAAATATTTATCCTAGATTTATCACGAGGCATAGTGACTATTACTCTGCTTTCGTGAGGTTAAAGTATTCTGGTGTTCAGTTTGATAATCTGCGGTTTGATGAAAAGCTTGATTGCTATATACCAGTTCTCAATGGTCTGTAATTTTTTACTATTAGCAGAGGTTGTATCAATACTACATAGTTAGACATGTTGGCTGTACAGATCTAGTTATCACCTTACACCGAAACAATTTAACGAGCCGCCCATTGTTAAATTTGTAAAGTGTATGCTTGTGAAAAGGCATACAGATTACTGAAGAGTTGGTTGAATTAAGCATTGGCATGTAAGTGACCGTCCGTGACATGGTCGCTCATTCACATCCATGTGATCGCGACATTCGTAAATCCTTTTACATCAGATGCCGTCGTCGAGCCCTCATGGATGAGTTCATGGCGTGTCACTGGAATGACAGTGCTTAATCATCAGCGGTGTATTGGTTAAGTTTGTGAATGACTTAAACAAAAAGGCGCCTAAGCGCCTTTTCTACTATTCAGTTATGGGTAAACCACCCAAAACCTCAGATTTGATTACAACTCTCTATTACACAATCAGATCATACTCATCTTTGAGGATCTTAATAATATCTGCCTTAGGATTCGCTGGCAGCGGAATCGCCGCGCCAGTAACTTTCTCGGCAACGCCGGTGTAAGTGCGTGACACTTGCATCATGGCCTCAAGTGGGAGGTCATTGTCGCGGGCGAGGGCTTCACGCTCTGGCATTCTGTCTTTGTTGAGCAGCACATCAGGATCGGGGAAATGATTTAGCAGGAATTGGCGGAAACCCTCTTTAGAGTTTTCTAAAATCTTGCCATCGCGGTAGGCGGCGCCGTCCCAAATACGTGATGAATCTGGAGTGCCGACTTCATCCATGTAAATCAGTTTTGAATTACCGTTTTTGTCGGTGACATAACCGAACTCAAATTTAGTGTCGACAAACACTTGATCAATGTCGGCCAGTGCTTTTGATATCACTTTAAAGCCATCTTTTAACAGCTTCTCGTACAGGTCGATATCTTCTAACTTTTCAAAGCCAAAGGCTTGGTAGTTGGCTTCGATATCGCTGCGGCTGATGTTCACGTCATCTTGGGCTGGCACGCCTGGGATGCCGGTTAAAATACCCTTAGTCGATGGGGTGATTAACAGATCAGGGAGCTTTTGATCTTTTTCTAAGCCTTCTGGCAGTGTGATGCCACAGAATACTCGCTCGCCTTTTGAGTAAGCGCGCCACATTGAGCCTGTGATGTACTGGCGGCAAATGGCTTCGACTTTAATGGGGCGGGCTTTTTGGACTATCCATACGAACGGGTGCGGGATATCCAAAATATGGCTGTCGGCTAGGCCGTTTTCGGCGAACAGTTTAAACCAGTGGTTAGAAATCGCGTTTAATGCCGCGCCTTTACCGGGAATGCCTTTGAGGCCACCTTCACCGTGGAAGATACAGTCGAAGGCCGAGATACGGTCGCTGATCACCATGATGGCGAGCGGGGTATCTTCGGGGACGTTATAACCCTTGGTTTTGATTAAACGGCGGCTGTCGGCATCGGTTAGCCAGTAAACGCTGCGAACCTTGCCGCTGTGGACTGGGCTGTCGGTGCGGATTGGCAAATCGTTATTCACGGCTAATACGGAATCAGCAAGACTCATGACGAGTATTCCTTAGGATAGAGAGTGTAGGGATAAGGTTTTTATAAGTGTCGGTTTGCAGATGGACTATGGCGTTAGCAACAGCCAGATTCATTGCAACCGCTTTATTATTCGCGCTTGGCTTAGGGCGTAAAGCGTTCAGCCAGTTTGCGGGATTTGATGTTAAATCTTGAACAGCAAAAATTGTAGTTTCGGGCGGTGTTTGAATTGTGTCAGCAGGAGATAATGCAAGGGAGGGAACAAACGCAGGGCAAGGTTGGCACCACAGTGAAAGTGGTCTGCGAAAGCGGGCTGGGCCCGTGCCATTTTGCTCGAAAATGCTAACCATTAATCCGAGAGAACCTTGTTCTAGACTGCCGCGAAAAAGTGGCGACATTCTACCTTTTTTGACAAAATTTGCCACGGCTATTTGCATCGCTCTTTGCACAGATCTTTACTCAGCCCTTTATACTGCTCTTTACATAGTTCTGTGGCTTGAATCTAGCGGGCATAAGGATTTGCAAGGGAATCACGCGCTAACACTCAGTGCTGAGCATGATCGTGGGCTGGTGTTCTGCGGACGAGCTAATGTTGAAGGGCTGTATTTTAGCGCGCTGATATGCGAGCTTATGATGTAGCTGCAGCCGACAAGACCATCAAGCCAAATATCCAATGGAGGGAATATGAGCACAAGTCAGCATGTACATAATGATAATCAACGAGAGCTAGTATTAGAGCGGATTATCGATGCGCCGCCAGAAAAGCTGTTCCGCGCGTGGACCGAGCCAGAACTCCTCAAAATTTGGTTTACGCCAAGGCCGTGGACTGTGGCTAGCGCGAGCTTAGATGTGCGTGCCGGTGGTTCAAATGTGATCGTGATGCGCAGCCCTGAGGGGCAGGATTTCCCGAATCGTGGCGTGTATCTCGAGGTGGTTGAGAATGAGCGCATCGTATTTACCGATGCCTTTACTGAGGCTTGGGTGCCGTCCGATAAAGCCTTTATGACGGCAACCATCATGTTTGAACCTATAGATGGTAAGACCAAGTACACTGCGCGGGTGCTGCATTGGAATAGCGAAGATAGGCAGAATCATGAGGATATGGGGTTTTATCAGGGGTGGTCTAAGGCGACCGATCAGCTTGAGGAACTCGTCGCGAGCATTTAGCCGGTGAGTCTCAAGCCTCGTATCTGAGAGTAAACAATAAGCAGTACCTAGCCCAATTGCCCTGCATATTTTATTGCTGGGGATGGGGCAGGATTAGAGGTGTTATGTCGTCACAGAAAGAAGTGCCTGTACTTAAACAATCAGTGCTTGCGCCATCGCAACTCGCGCAAAGCGCGGCTTTGCAGGGCAATAGTTTTTTATCAAAACAGTTCAATGGTTTGTCGGAATTAGCCCAAGATCTACAGGGAATCGAGTTCGAGGATTGCTGCTTTCAAGACTGCCATTTTAGCGAGAGCACTTTCCGTAAGTGCAAGTTTATCGATTGCCGCTTTGTGCGTTGCAACTTAAGTTTAGTGAAAGTGCCCCAGTGTCAGTTTAGCGGGGTGGAGTTTGAGGAATGTAAGTTAGTTGGTATCGATTGGACCCGCGCCGCGTGGTCGCGTTTATCCTTTGCCGCGCCCTTTTCCTTTAAGCAATCCATCTTAAATGATTGCTCCTTTTTAGGTTTGTCCCTCGATGAAATCATCATCGAAGAGTGTAAGGCCCACGATGTCGATTTTCGCGAGGGCAGTTTTAATCAAGCCAATTTCACCTACACGGATTTTAGTCATAGTCTGTTTGGCCGAACTCAATTATTGGAGGCGGATTTCAGCGAGGCATCCAATTACGATATCGACATTTTTAACAATAAAATCAAAGGCGCTAAGTTTAGCCGCGACGAAGCGATTCGGCTGCTCAACTGTCTTGATATAGAATTAATGGATTAAGGATAGTGGTAGGTTTTTACTCAGCTTTTCACTCAACTTTCCACTCAGCATAGTGATGCTCATCCCACGAGTGTTATCGCAATTTACTGAAATATCTGTTTGTTTTTGAAGCCGCCATTTGTCCCATCTGGCGGCTTTTTCTGTCCGTTTTTTAAGACCTATTGATCTTATTCACGTATTTCAAGGTCAGTCCTAGGTTTTAGTTGCGGTAGATCACACCGAGCTTCCCTATGTGGTTTACCACAATACCCACCTACCTCTTTCGGGATAACAATCTCTGTGGATGAGCAGTGTATTCAGCGTATGCCGTGTATTTTGAAGATATGGTGACGCTGTTTTAACGCTTTATAACTAAAAAAGTAATCAAATCAGTGAGCAAACCTCTGCTCGATGGCGCCCAATGTGGCGACTGACGGGTGGGATGAGCGTGATGGAGGTAACCATGATTGAGCTTAATAGGCGAACCTTTTTAAAGGGAGCAGGAGCGAGCAGCGCCACGTGTGCGTTGGCCAGTCTGCTGCCGGGCAGCTTAGCGGCATTAGAGAATAAGCAGCTAAAGGGCATGGGCAAAGACATTGCCAGTATTTGTGAAATGTGTTCGACTCGCTGCCCGATTTCGGCGCGGGTGATTGAGGGCAAAAACGTCTTCATTAGTGGCAACAAGGCCGCTAAATCCTTTGGCGGTAAAGTGTGTGCCCGTGGCGGCGCAGGCCATAGTTTATTGTACGATCCACAGCGTATCGTTAAACCGTTAAAGCGGGTCGGTGAGCGCGGCGAAGGCAAATGGGCTGAGATCAGTTGGGATGAGGCTTATAAATTAATCGCTGAAAACCTCAATAAAATCAAAAAAGAACATGGCCCAGAAGCCGTGGCATTCTCGTCAAAATCTGGCTCACAAGAAAAGCATTTATTTCACCTTGCGACCGCCTTTGGTAGTCCAAATACCTTTACCCACGCGTCGACTTGCCCTGGTGGTTATGAAATTGCCGCTAAGGCTATTTTTGGCACTAAGGTCAAACGTGATTTAAGTAATTCTAAATACATCATTAACTTCGGCCATAACCTGTACGAAGGCATTAATATGTCCGAAACCCGCGGCATGATGGCGGCGCAAATGGACAAAGGTGCCAAGCTGGTGGTGTTCGAGCCAAGATTCTCCATTGTGGCCGACAAGGCCGATGAATGGTATGCCATTCGCCCCGGAACCGACGTGGCCGTCGCCTTGGCGTTATGCCATGTATTGATTGAAGATAATCTTTACGACAAGGCATTTGTCGCGCGTTATGTGGAAGGCTTCGAAGCCTTTGCCGCCGAAGTGAAAGCCTATACCCCTGAATGGGCTGAAACCATCTCCGATGTGCCTGCCAAAGACATTCGTCGTATCGCCCACGAATATGCCGCTAAAGCGCCCCATGCTGTGGTCGATTTTGGTCACAGAGCCACCTTTACCACCGAAGAGTTTGAGATGCGCCGCGCCCTTTACGCCGCCAACGTCTTGATTGGTAATATTGAGCGTAAGGGCGGGATTTATATCGGCCAGAAACCCGGTGATTACAACAAGCTTGCCGGTGAAGCGGTTGCGCCCGTATTGGCAAAACCTGGCGTGAAAGACATGCCAAAACCAGCAGCGAAACGTATCGATCAGGTGGAAGAACAGTACGCCATGATGTGGACATCGGGCGGCGTTTACCAAACCATTCTCGATGCCACATTAAGCGCTGTGCCTTACCAGTTACACGGTTGGGTGATGTCACGCACTAACCCAATGCAAACCATGACAGACAGAGCACGCGTTGTTGAAGCGATGAAAAAACTCGACTTTATCGCCGTGTGTGATGTGTATATCAGCGAAACCGCCGCCTATGCGGACGTGATTTTACCTGAGTCGACTTATCTTGAACGTGATGAAGAAATTGCTGATAAGTCAGGTAAAAATCCGGCCTATTATGTGCGCCAACGGGTCGTTGAAACCTTAGGTGATACTAAGCCTTCTTGGCAGATCTTTAAGGATGTGGGTGTGGCTATGGGCCTTGGCGAGTTCTATCCATGGGAAAACATGGAAACCCTGCAAATGCTGCAGGTGAACCGCGACACTGACCTGCTGCGCCGGATCAAAGACGAAGGTTTTGTGAGCTTTGGTAAGTCAATTATGTTGTGCGAGCCTAAGATGGTTGCCGAGTTTATTAAGGCATACCCCAATGCGCGACCTGCCGATGAAGACGGCACTTACGCCAGTGCACTGACCTTTAAAACCCCGAGTGGCAAGATTGAACTCACTTCCGCGAAAGTCGAAGCCATGGCACCGGGCCGTGGGGTGATCAAGTTCCGCGAAGTGAATCTTAAAAAAGCAGATGAGCTGTACTTTATCCAAGGCAAAGTGGCGGTGCACACCAATGGCGCCACCCACAATGTACCTATGCTCGCTAACCTGATGTCGGATAACGCTGTGTGGGTTCACCCCGTCACTGCGGGCAAATTAGGGATCAGCAATGGCGACCCAATCCGCCTCACCAGCAGTGTTGGCACAGAAGAAGGCCATGCCTTAGTCACGCCGGGTATTCGCCAAGATACTGTGTTTGCTTACATGGGCTTTGGTTCTAAAAACAAAGAGTTGGTCAGAGCAACGGGCAAAGGTATCCACTGCGGTAACTTACTGCCGCACGTGACTGCTCCTGTGTGTGGCATGACAGTGCACACCACGGGCGTCACGCTGGCAAAGCGCTAATCGGAGGCTTAAATGAATAAACGATATGTAATGGTGCACGACGAGAATAAGTGCATCGGCTGCCAAGCTTGTAACGTGGCGTGTCGCAGTGAAAATGGTGTACCCGAAGGCGTAACTCGTCTGCAAGTGCGTGTGGAAGGCCCCTTTGGTGAGATGCCTAATCTGCATTTCAAATATCACAGGGTATCTTGCCAGCAATGTGAAGATGCACCCTGCGTTAAGGTGTGCCCTACGGGTGCGGCCTATGTGGGTGAAGACGGCATTATCTCTATCCATACCGAGAAGTGTGTCGGCTGTATGTACTGTGTGGCAGCGTGCCCTTATAAAGTGCGCTTTATGAACCCAGAAACCAAGGCGGCGGATAAGTGTAACTTCTGTAAAGACAGTCGTTTAGCACGGGGCGAAGAGCCAGCGTGTGTGACAGTGTGTCCAACCGATGCCTTAGTGTTTGGTGATGCCAATGATCCACGCAGTGAAGTGGCCATCATGCTCAACACTAAAATCACTTACCAAGATAAAACCCATTTGGGCACTAAACCTAGGGTATATCGCGTTCCTACCAAAAGAGGGGGGATTTGATTATGAACAATACTTGGGGCGACATGGCGCAATATGATCCTGTCACTTGGCACTGGGTCATCGCCGTTTACCTGTTTATGGCGGGGTTATCCGCGGGCAGTTTACTGATTGGCATTGGTTTGCGCTGGGCGAATAAGGAACTCAGCGCGGGAGCTGAAAGCAGCATTCTTAAGGCGGCAGCCATTATTGGGCCTGTAGCAATTAGCTTAGGTCTAGCTTGCTTAGTGTTTGACTTAACCAAACCATTCCACTTCTGGTTGATCTTAATTCACTATAACTTCCAGTCTGTGATGGCAATCGGGGTACTGGCGCTGCTGGCGTATTCTCCCTTAGCTTTTGCGTACGCCATTATTGTGCTGCGGGATGACTTACCAAAATGGGGGTTGGGTTTCCTAACACCTATCGCTAAGTTACTTATGCCATTTCGAAAGCTGATTGAAGTATTGTTGTTTGTCCTCGCCATTGGCGTAGGGGCTTACACTGGCTTCTTAATTTCGGCGATGAATGCCTATCCTATGCTCAACACTGCGGTACTGCCTGCGCTGTTTTTAGTGTCAGGTCTATCCGCGGGCGCTGCGGCAAATGCGGTACTGGCGTTGCTGATGTTTAAGACTGACAGCCACGACAAAACCTTAGTGAAGATGCACGGTTTAGAATTGCCTGTGATGGCGATTGAAATCCTGTTCCTGTTCATGCTGTTCTGCGCCTTGTACTTCAAGGGCGGCGCGGCGGCTGCGGCCTTAGCATCGTTAACTTCTGGGCTATGGGCAAGCGTGTTCTGGATAGGCGTTGTCGGTATAGGTTTTGGTATTCCATTGCTGTTTATGCTGCTACCCGCCGCGACTCGCCACACTAAGGGCGCGATGATCATGGTGGCTTGTGCGAGCTTAACGGGCGTACTCGCCTTAAGACACTTTATTGTGTACGCAGGGCAAAGCTATTTAAACTGAGTGTAGATAGGCTTTACATATTGAGAGATAAAGAAAAAGCACTGGCAATGTCAGTGCTTTTTATTGCTTGAATCTTGAGAAGGTTTGCCAGTACAAGCGGGACGCTTATTGGGGTAATAACTCGATAACCGACTTCATCGTTAGCACTAAGGCGCTGATACTGCACAGGACTAACGTCGCCATCTTTGTCTTCTCTTTATCGACACGGCCCACTAATCGTCCTGCGACTAAGTAACCTAAAATCACTGAGGGGAGCAGCATCAACGACAGCCACAGATGTTTTAATTCTAATAAGCCAGTGATCGCTAAAATGATCAGTGCAATCATGGAGCTAAAAATGAAAAAGGCCGACAGGGCAGCGCGAAACTGCGAGGCATCTTTGCCTGCCAACAAAATCGCCATCGGCGGGCCACCAATCGCGGCGATATTGCCGAAGATCCCTGAAACCACGCCCGCACCGAAGAGGGTTTTCTTATTCACTGGCAGGCTGAATTTATACAGGCTAAGGATCACTGCGACAGTCACAATGGCGGCGATGGATAAACCGAGTATGGGTTGAGGCGCAAACAGCAATAAACTCGCGCCGATAAAACCGCCTGGCACGCGACCTATGAGCGCATATTGCAAGCCATTGAATTCTAAGTGACCGCGCTCACGCACTAAGGTCAGCAGGGCGATGGAGAAACCCATAGCAATAACAGGCGCAGGTACAAGTTGTGGATCGACGATATACAGCAAAGGACTGGCGACAACCGCAAGCCCAAACCCAATAAGACTTTGGGTTAATGCGCCCAGAAACACGACCAGCGAGGCTAAGGCGAGTGTCTGTGGATCTATCATAGAAAACATAGGATTTCCTATATCCCAAACCAACTCAAGATGGTGAAATTTAAAGTTTGAAGTCGCTTGGGTATAAACAAAAAGGGATCGTTAACGATCCCTATTGATGAGCACTGTGATATGACTTTGAAAGCGACGAGTCGCTATTCCATGTCTTCCCACTCTATTCCCATTTGATCCATCAACAACTTGGCTTCGGCGGGAATGCTGTCTGGGTTATCTTTTGACAGATCTTCATCGTTGGGCAATGGCTGGCCAGTGTAGGCGTGCAAAAATGCCTCACACAACAGCTCGCTGTTGGTGGCGTGACGCAAATTATTGACCTGACGACGAGTACGTTCGTCCGTGAGGACCTTAAGCACTTTGAGCGGAATAGACACAGTAATTTTTTTTACTTGTTCATTCTTCTTGCCATGTTCAGCATAGGGGCTGATGTATTCCCCATTCCATTCAGTCATTGACTCACCTGTTATAACGCTAAATTCGGGGCAGATTTTAAACCCTTACAAAGAACAGTCAAATTATTGCTACTATTTCTTTGTGATTGCAAACAGATTTCTTTATGTTCAGACGTCTAAACGTCTTCACGCCTATTGACGATGGCGTTGGGCTTAGGTACATTTAGACGTCCAGACATCTCTATCAGTCTACCGAATTTAGGAGTCCCCCATGGCAGAGCGTCAATTAGCCACACTGGCAGTGCGTCAGGGTATCGAAAGCGATACTCAATATGGCGCAGTTGTGCCACCGATTTATTTGTCGACTAATTACGCCTTCGATGGTCATAAAAATCCCCGCGAATTCGATTACAGTCGTTCAGGCAACCCAACGCGCTGCATTTTAGGCGAAGCATTAGCGCAATTAGAAAAGGGCGCCACTGGCATAGTGACGTGCACTGGCATGGCGGCCATCACCTTAGTGACTACTTTGCTCGGCCCCGATGACTTATTAGTTGTGCCCCATGATTGCTATGGTGGTTCCTACCGTTTATTTACCAACTTGGCGAAGAAAGGCCAGTTTAAGCTCATTGTGGTCGACCAAACCGACAGCCAAGCGTTAGCCGCCGCCATTGCACAGAATCCTAAGATGGTGTGGCTCGAAACCCCATCGAACCCGTTATTGCGTGTGGTAGATATCGAAGCCATTGCTAAGGCGAGCCATGAGGTCGGCGCGCTGGTGGTGGTCGATAACACCTTTTTATCGCCGATATTGCAACAACCCCTATTGTTAGGCGCGGATATCGTTATCCACTCCACCACTAAATATATCAATGGTCACAGCGATGTAGTCGGCGGCGCAGTGGTCGCCAAAGACGCGCAAATCGGCGAAAGCTTACATTGGTGGTCGAACACTCTAGGCTTAACGGGGTCAGCCTTTGACAGTTATCTGACCCTGCGCGGCCTGCGTACCTTAGCGGTGCGTATTCGCGAGCATCAAGCCAATGCCCAGCGTATTATTGAGGTATTAACGCAAAGCCCTGTGGTGAGTAAAGTCTATTACCCAGGGCTTGCGGATCACCCAGGCCACGCCATTGCGGCCAAGCAACAACAGGGCTTTGGCGCTATGCTGAGCTTTGAGCTCAAAGGCGGCGAGGCCGAAGTGGTGGCCTTTTTAGGTGCACTCAGCTTATTTAGCGTGGCGGAAAGTTTAGGTGGCGTCGAAAGTTTAGTGGCAGTGCCCGCCACTATGACCCACAGAGCCATGGAGCCGCAGGCGCGCTTCGAGGCTGGTATTAAGGACACCCTATTGCGTCTATCGGTGGGTATTGAAGATGCCGCCGATTTAGTTGCAGATATTCAAGCAGGATTAGCCGCCGTTGCGGCTTGTCAGTAGAGGAATAATAGATGGCACGTTGTCACTTACATAAATTTGGTGGCTCCAGTTTAGCGGATGCCGATTGTTATCGCCGAGTCGCCCATATCCTGTTAACCCACGGTCATAGTGATGATCTCGTGGTGGTCTCTGCGGCGGGTAAAAGCACGAATTTCCTGTATAAATTATTAGCGCTGCGTGATGCGGGTCAGCTATGGCAAGAAGAATTACAAGTGCTCATCAGTTACCAACAGGGGTTGATTGAGCAGTTGTTGTCGAATGAACAAGCCCGCGATCTGCGTGAGCGTTTGGCCACTGATAAAGCGCAACTCATCAGCTTGTTGTCTTTAGATGAGCGCAATGAATACCAAATCAACCATGTGGTGAGCTTTGGCGAACGTTGGTCGGCACGTTTAATGGCGGCGCTGCTGCGCGAATCTGGCGTGGTAGCAAGCCATGTGGATGCCTGTTCAATTTTAGTGGCCGATGAAGCCGCTGTGCCGCAAATTCGGGTACAGGAATCCCGCGCTAAAGTACAAGCCCTATTAGCTGCGCATCCCAATGAACGCTTAGTGATCACAGGATTTATCTGCGCTAACGAGCGTGGCGATACCTTGTTACTTGGTCGTAATGGTTCAGATTTTAGTGCCAGCCTGATTGCTAGTCTCGCCGATATCGAGCGCGTGACTATTTGGACCGATGTGGAAGGGGTGTTCAACGCCGATCCTAATAAAATCAACGATGCCAAGTTACTGAAAAGCATGTCACTTGCCGAAGCCGATCGCCTAGCGCGTTTAGGCTCGCCAGTACTACATTCGCGCACTCTGCAGCCTTTGTTTAATACCGAAGTGAGTTTAGCGGTACGCTCAAGTTATGCATCCCACACCGACTTTACCTTGATCGCGCCCCACAGTTCGTCGGCGAGCGCACCTGTGGTGACGAACCTTAATGCTGTTGTCCTGTTCGGCTTTAAACTCACGGGTGAGTTAACCCGTTTATTAGATCTATTGATCGCCGCAGGTTTAACGCCATTGGCCCATTGGACCTCTGCCCATCAAAGGGTTGAACTTGCCTATACCGCTGAGAATCAAAAACAAGTTCAAAGATTACTCGATGCCGAGGCAGAAGCATTAGGGATCAGTGATCAGCAGATCAACACAGATTTTGGTTTAGTCGCATTAGTAAGTGCCGACGCCGAACATTATCGCCGCAGCTTCGCCCGCTTACTGAGCCGTGATGCTAAACCTTTGTTCAGTGGCGATTTAAGTTTAGTGACGTTAGTGCCCCAGTCACAGGTGAATCTGTTAACCCAAAAAGTCCATCGTCGCTGCGCTGGCCCGCGTAAACGCATTGGCGTCCTGCTGCTCGGTGTGGGTAATATCGGTGAGGCTTGGATCGATCTGTTTAAGTCGGTTTCACCATCATTGGACCATGAACTCGAAGCCAGTGTTGAGTTAGTCGGTTTAGTCAGTTCGAGTAAAGCCTTGATTAAATCCACTGGTATTAATCTTGCCGCGTGGCAAACAGAGTTTAATACTGAAGCAACGCCTTGGCAGTATGAACATTTATTCGAGCAATTAGAGCAAGTTAACTGCGATGAGCTGGTGGCCTTAGATATCAGTGCTAGCGCCAGTTTGACGCTGCAATATCCAGAATTGTTCGAGCGTGGCATCCATGTGGTGAGCGCGAATAAACTTGCGGGCTCGGGTCCATTGCCTTTCTATCGAGAGTTAAAGCAGCAACTGGGTAATCGTCGTTTGTTTTGGCGTTATAACGCCAGCTGTGGCGCAGGTTTACCCATCCAACATGCGCTGAATGATTTGCGTAACAGCGGTGATAGTGTTGAAGCGGTAGGCGGGATTTTCTCTGGCACCCTGTGTTGGTTATTTGAGAAATATGATACCAGCAAGCCATTTTCAGAATTAGTGATTGAAGCCAGAGGCTTAGGCATTACTGAACCCGATCCCCGCGACGATCTCTCCGGTCGTGATATGCAGCGTAAACTGCTTATTTTGGCCCGTGAAATAGGCCTTGAAATCGAGCTCGAAGATATTGAACTGCGCTCACTCGTGCCAGCCGATTTGGCCGACATTCCCTTAGATCAATTTCTCACCCGTATTGCCGAGTTAGATGCCGATCTGTTGCAACAGTATGGTGCGGCGGCGGAGCAAAATAAGGTGCTCAGATATGTGGCATCCTTAGACAACAGCGGCCCAGAGCTCAAGGCCGAGGTGGGTTTGCAGTGGATTGATACCCATCACCCTTACGCCAACTTAACCCCTGGTGATAATGTGTTTGTGATCCGCAGTGTCTTCTACCAAGGTAATCCGCTGATCATCCGTGGACCGGGCGCCGGACGCGAAGTGACAGCGGCGGCGGTGCAGTCGGATCTGACTCAGATCTGTCGCGATCTGCTGCAGGAATAACGCGATATCAAGCCTCTTAAAGGACTCATTCGAGTCCTTTTTTATTGGCTAGAATAAATCTATCGAATTAACCGAGATTAAATGCGGTTTATGGGTATTTTTTGGCTTGACTTACATCTCAGTTTCTCTAGTATATGGACATATAGACGTCCAAACGTCCATTTTAACTAATTCATACTAGCAAAGAGTAGCGCCAAGGGCGGTTGAGGAAATACACATGGCTTTTCATCACGCACAACATTCACAATCGCTAAACCAGAGCTTGTCTGAGCTTAATGGCGATATTAATGTTTCTTTTGAGTTTTTCCCGCCATCGACCCCCGAAATGGAACAGATCCTGTGGAACTCTATTCGTCGTTTAGAGCCGCTGAATCCTAAGTTTGTGTCTGTGACTTACGGTGCTAACTCAGGTGTGCGCGACCGCACCCATGGCGTGATTGAACGTATCCAACAGGAAACCGATCTCGTTGCCGCACCGCACTTAACCTTAGTGGATGCTAGCGATGAAGAGTTATTAGAACTGGCCAAACATTACTGGAAGTCGGGCATTCGTGACATAGTGGCACTGCGGGGTGATTTACCTGCGGGCAGCCCCAAGCCCACTCGTTTTGCGGTGGATTTAGTGCGTTTGCTGCGCTCAGTGGCTGACTTTGATATTTCAGTTGCGGCCTATCCAGAAGTGCATCCCGATGCGAGCAATGCACAGGCGGATTTGATCAACCTCAAGCGCAAGATTGATGCGGGCGCCAGCCGTGCTATTACCCAATTTTTCTTCGATGTGGAATCCTACCTGCGTTTTCGTGATCGCTGCGTTGCCGCCGGTATCGACGTTGAAATTGTGCCGGGCATTTTACCTGTGACTAACTTTACACAGCTAAAACGTTTTGCTGGCATGACCAATGTGTCGTTACCGAATTGGTTACATAAGCAATTCGACGGCCTAGAAAACGATGCGGGTACACGCCAATTGGTGGGGGCAAACGTGGCCATCGACATGGTGAAAGTGCTGTCCCGCGAAGGCGTGAAGGATTTCCATTTCTACACCTTAAATCGCGCCGAATTGACCTACGCGATTTGCCACACTTTAGGCGTGCGTCCTAAATAAAACCTTATAAAATAAGCTAATAAAAACGCCGCAGAGAATGCGGCGTTTTGTTTTGTTTTGTTTAAATTCTAAATTGAGCTAATAAAGTTGTTAAACGGGCTGCGAGTTGGGCAAGTTCATCGCCAGCGCGTGCGGTTTGTACCGCACTATCTGTCGCATTGGTCGCAATATCATTGATGTTATTAACATTTTTATTAATTTCTGCCGAAACCGCACATTGCTCATTTGCAGCGCTGGCGATCTGGATATTCATCTGGCTAATGGTGGAAACCGCATGGGTAATGGCTTCGAGTGCTTCACCCGCTTGGTGAACTTGGGATACACAGCTTTGGGTGGTGCGGGTGCTGGTTTCCATCGCATTGACTGTGGACTTAGCTTTATGCTGAAGCGCTTCGATCATTTGCTGAATTTCCGTCGTAGATGCTTGAGTGCGGCTCGCCAGAGTGCGTACTTCATCGGCAACGACTGCAAACCCTCGACCTTGTTCTCCCGCCCTTGCGGCTTCAATTGCCGCATTGAGTGCGAGTAAATTAGTTTGGTCGGCAATATTACGGATAACCACAAGCACAGAATCGATTTCAGCGGTATTACGCTCTAATTCATTGATTTCACTCGCTGCTGTGGCTATTTCCTCGGCCAATATGGCGATAGTAGTTACCACTTTTTGTACAACCAATTTGCCTTGTTCGGTTGAGTCATTGGCATGATTGGCGGCATCGGCCGCATCGGTCGCATTATGGGCAACTTCTTGTACCGTTGCGGCCATTTCATTCATTGCGGTGGCAACTTGCTCGGTTTCGAGGTGCTGACGACTCGCCATCTTCTGGGTTTCCCGCGTAATGCTCGACATTTCTTCAGCAGAGGTGGCGAGCAGGCTTGTTGAGTCGGCGACGTGGGAAACTGTGTTGTGAATTTTTTCTACAAAGCGGTTGAATGCCATCGATAATTCAGCAATTTCATCCTTACCTTTTACCGCGATTCTGCGGGTTAAATCGCCTTCACCTTCAGCGATATCATTCATGGCTTGGGTGGTTTCAGCGATAGGGCGAGTAATGCCTTTGGCAATAAACCAAGCAATGGCAGTTCCAATGACCAGAGCCACTAAACCGATAAGGATCAACTTAAGGCGAATATCCGCTATCGCTTGTTCTGAATGGGTTCTATCCATCGCAATATCGAGTACCCCAAATACGTTTCCTGAATAATCTTTTATGGCGTTGCGATACAGAGCATAGGTTTTGTTATTTAAGGAAATAGTGCGTATGACTTCATGGCCTTGCATGACGTTATTGAGTTCATCTGTCGCTTGGGTATCAGGCGTGAATGTAGCGCCAAATAACTTATATCCAGAATCATCTGGCAAGATGAGGGCAATTTCTGCTTGATAGGCTTGTTTAAAATTATCAAAAAAGGGTTGACCGAAGGACATGCCAAACTCAACTGATCCTGTGTGTTGCCCGTTGTAACTCATTGGAACTAAACCACGAATACCTAATCCTTCCACTCCATATTCCAAGCCATAAAGAGGGCGCTTTTGGCTATTTGTTTCAACTATGGTCTTGCGTATGCTGGTGAGATCATCGCCAAATTTTTCGGGACGATGCAAGCGTAGAAAAGAAGTGGCTGGTGGCCTATGAAATTGGAATTGCTGAACCGCAAAATCGCGCTTAAGTTGGGTGAATATAGGTAAGGTACGGGTGGTGAGTTCATCACGCTCGCCTGTTGCAAAGGTGCTTTGAACTTCTGGTGTGAGTGAGATGATGGTTGCCATTGCTTCGGCTAACTTGCCCGATGAGGCTATCTCGGCAACAGCGGTTTCATAGATCTTATGGAGTTCTCTTTGCTCGGATTCTGCAACTTGGCGACTGAATTCAGAGAGAACGAGCGGCATGATAAAGCTCATTACTGTTAACAGTAATAGACAGATCCCAATAACGATCCTCGTACTAATTTTTAGATTTATCAAAACAGCCTCCAATTCATGTGCAAATCAACTCAATTTATCCGTTTGATATTATAGAGATACAACTTGATAAGATTTGAGAGGGCGCGAACCTTTTTAAGTTATTTATTCCCTCTTACGCTCGTTTCGTGCCCTTGGACACAGATCTATTTGGGGCCTAAATATTTACTTAGCCTGCTAACTAAGTATAATGCTTAGCACGCTAACTAAGTGGGTGAGCAAGATGCAAAAAGAATTAGAGCGACTAAAAGAGTTATCACTGGCGGAGCATTTAGGCCGTCTGCATCGACTGTGGCGTACCGTGGCCGATGTTGAGCTGGCACCTTTAGGATTAACTCATCCCCGTTGGACTGCCCTTTGGAAACTGCTGCGTTTAGGCGACAGCGTGAGCCAGAAAGTATTGGCCGATGCCTTGGAAATTGAATTGGCTTCGCTAATGCGCACCTTAGGGCAATTAGAAGAGCAAGGTCTAGTCGAGCGTCATTGTTGTGACAAAGATAAGCGAGCAAGAATTGTGAGCCTGACGCCAGCGGGATTAGATGTTTTAAAGCAAATGGAAGCGCGGATTATTCAAGTGCGCCGTGAGTTATTAGGCGGGATCAGTGCCGAAGAGTTGAGCGAATTTGAACGCATTATTAGCCTGATCAGCGACAACGCCAGCGCCAAATTAACCAAGGTTACAGACACCATTTTGTGAGAAAGAAGATGACACCGGATCAACAGTTTGCCCGTTTAGTAAAATTTGCCATGTTTGGCTTTGTGATGGTTTTTGGCTATTTCATGCTGGCCGACACTATGATGCCATTGACGCCTCAAGCCATGGCGACCCGTGTAGTGACTAAAGTGACACCGCAGATCAGTGGTAAAATCCAGACTATAGCCGTGACCAATAACCAAGCGGTTGCCAAGGGTGATTTGTTGTTTCAAGTCGATCCCGCACCCTATGAGTTAGCGGTATCGCAAGCTAAATTGGCCTTAGAGCAAGCCCGTCAAGATAATGCTGAGTTAGATGCTTCGCTACTGGCTGCTAAGGCCGAGGTCAATGCCAATAAAACTACCTCACAACAAAAACGCAGTGAGGCTAAACGTCTCGATGCCCTGTATGCCACCCATGGCGTATCGCAGCAGCAAAAGGAGCTAGCCGATAGCGATGCCGCAGCTGCTGAAGCTAATGTGCTTGCCGCCAATGCGCGTTTAGAAAAACTCAAAGTGAGTCGTGGCAGTTATGGCGAAGAGAATCTTAAAGTGCGTCAGGCGCAAAACCATTTAGCCCAAGCCGAGCTTAATCTGTCTTACACCCAAATACGTGCCGATCAAGATGGGATAGTGACTAACTTGCAATTAGAAGTCGGTAGTTTTGCGACCGTGGGGCAACCTCTGTTGGCCGTGGTATCGGATAAAGTGGATATTATTGCCGATTTTCGCGAGAAGAGCCTGCGTGGCGTCAATGCTTCTTCGACCGCTTTGATTGCGTTCGATGGCGAACCTGGGCGTTTATATCGTGCGACGGTGAGCAGCGTCGATGCGGGCGTGAGTGCAGGGCAATTCGATGCCAATGGCCGTTTAGCCGCGCCGCAGGAATCGGACCGTTGGGTACGTGATGCCCAAAGATTGAGACTGCATTTGGAGTTAGATGGGATGGCGATGAACAGCTTACCTGCGGGTGCGCGCGCGACTGTGCAACTGCTGCCCGAGAATAGCCTTTTTAGCTTGCTCGCTAAGGTGCAGATTAAAGCAATCAGCTTGCTGCACTATATTTACTAGCCTATTTACTAGAATGTTTACCAGCATATTTATCGGCATATCCATTAGTACTTATCTGTGTTGACGAGCACGAGTGACTCGCGGTGGTTTGTATTTGCCGCGAGTGGCTTGAGTGAACGCTTCAAAGCAACATAAGTGTGAACGCAGCATAAGCCAGCTAAACATCCTCATTTAATGTATCGATAGAACAAGGCGACGAGCATGTTACTACGCCATAGCCCATTGACGGCCAACGATTTACGCCAGTGTTTACGGATTGCGACTGGCGCGACCTTAGGTTTTACCCTGTGTAAAATTTTTGGTTGGAGCAATGGAGTCTTCTTCACTGTGACACCTATGCTACTACTCGGATTAGTGCCAGTGATGAATGGTCATGCTATGCGCCAATTATTAGCTTCATCTGCCATGGCTGGGTTAGAGGTTGGGTTACTCGGCGGTTTCTTTGGCAGCCATCCCAGTATGATGACTCCCATCGTTTTCCTATTATTTTTATACCGCTTTGCGGCCATGTCCCGCGGCAGTTTGTTTCTCTTTGGTGCCAACGGTGTGCTGAGTCTCAGTATCATGCTGCACTTTGCTAGCTATCCAGGGGTTGACTTAAACGACTTAGTTTTCAGTAACTTTTGGGCGACCGCAATGTCGGTGGTTATCGCCTACGCTATGACGGTACTCTGGCCCGATGTTGAACCAAGAGCGGCTTACAAACCTGGGCCTAAGGCGCCGCATCGAATGCGCCACGAAGCCTTGCTCGGCGCTACCATAGCGACGGCATCGTTTCTGGTGTTCCAAATATTTGATCTGCGGGATTCGATGTCGGCTCAAGCGACCACTCTTTTGCTATTGTTTCCTATGCATTGGAATGGTGCACTCGACTATGCCCGTAAGCGCGCCATAGGCACCCTGTTGGGGGTGTCGTTTGGGATACTCGTGCAGTTGCTGCTCTATGATTGGTCAGGGCTATTGATGTTAGTTGTCCCCTTGTTGTGGATCGGACTGATGATTTTTAGCCAAGCCCATGTGCGCGAGGCGAATGGCTCTGGCGTGGGTTTTGGTGCTATGACCACGTTAGGGATTTTGTTTGGGCAGTATTTGACCCCAGGTAACGACTTAATCTTCAGTGCCTTATACCGAGTGAGCAGTATTTTAATCGCTATCGTTGGCACGTTACTTTTATGCTATTTGATACATAAGTTATTGAATCGTTTCGAATCGACGCGATTTGGTTATTGAGCAGGCCACTAAGTATTGAAGGCTTGCAGCTTAACCTTGTACAGAGTAAGGTAAATTTATCCCGTTTGAATTGAACAATAAGTGACTCTTAATGAATGTTAAGGCTCATTTATTGGCTGTTTTAAAAATGAGCGGCTGATTTTAAAATGGGTTTAGTGTGTGAGCACAAACATAAATAACAATAACCCCTATGCTTTAGAGCTTAATTCTCTTCAAGGATAGAACATGAAGATTAAAACATTAGTCATAGGCTTAACGCTATGTAGCGGCTATGCCGCTGCCGCCGAGCCTTCTGACAAACAATCGATGAACGTTATCCCACAAGCTGCACAGCTATGTGTGTCTTGTCATGGGGCTGCGGGTGAGGGTATTGAACCACTTGGCCCTCGATTAGCGGGATTATCTAAAGAATATATCTCGACACAATTGCAGCATTTCCAAGCGGGCGTTCGCCAAAACGCGACCATGATGCCGATGGCAATGACGCTCCAAGGTGACGGTATTGAGCAAGTGTCGAGCTATTTTTCAGCTAAGCCTGCCAATGACGTCAAGCCTGTTATCCGCGGTGAACAAGTTGTTTTTAATGACGACACCGCCCGTTTAGCCTATCAAGGTGATTGGTCCCGTGGTTTACCAGCCTGCGTGACCTGCCATGGTCCTTCTGCATTAGGTGGCGGCTTATTTCCTCGCTTAGCAGGTCAACAGGCGAGTTATATCAAAACGCAATTATTGGCATGGCAGTCGGGAACACGTAAAGGTGACGTCGATGGCATGATGGGGAGCGTCGCGAATAAGCTCACCGTCGCTGAGATTGATGCGTTAGCCAACTACTTTGCGAATTTAAAATAAGGAGCCGGCCATGAAATATTCCGCAATGTTATTACTGGCCGCGATGGGGTCGTTAACCGTTCAGGCGCAAGCTGAAACTGAGCCAGTACAAGAACGCCCAGATAAGCAAGCTCCGCTGCCTTCTTTCCCTAAGGTCGCAGATCAAACCTATCTTACCCCTAGACCTTTGAGTGCGATTCCCGAAGGCGCCTTTGGTGACAAAGTGCGTTTAGGTTATCAACTGTTTGTGAATACCCAACAGCTGCGTGATAAGTATGTGGGTAATGAGCTTAACTGTACCAATTGCCATATGGATGCAGGCCGTAAAGCCAATGCATCACCCCTTTGGGGCGCGTATTTTGCTTATCCGGCGTATCGTAAAAAAGACAATAAAGTTAGTAGCTTTGAAGAACGCATCCAAGGCTGTTTTAACTATTCGATGAATGGTAAAGCCCCAGCATCAGGTAGCCCTGAGTTAGTGGCGCTTTCTGCTTACGCTTATTGGTTAGGCATGGGCGGCTTGATGGATGAGGCTAATATCAGTGGCCCTGTTCCTGAGATCAGTGATGCTGAGTTAGTCAAAGGTGCCAAGCGGGATGACTTCCCACTACCAGAGGCATTAGCTAAGGCTATGACAGTTGAGCAACGTGCTAACTTGCCGGGGCGAGCTTATCCTGAGATCCCAAAACCCGAACAAGCCTATTCACCTGAACGGGGTAAAGCCGTGTATGTCGCCCATTGCCAAACTTGTCATGGTGTTGATGGGCAAGGTCAAGCCATTGCGGGTGTGTATGCACTGCCGCCGCTGTGGGGACCTCAAAGTTATAACTGGGGAGCGGGAATGCACAGGGTCAATACTGCCGCATTTTTCATTTATGAAAACATGCCCTTTGGTAAGAGCATGCAGCTGACGAACCAACAGGCTTGGGATGTTGCCGCTTACATCAACTCCCACGAGCGTCCGCAGGATCCGCGTAACAAGGGTGATGTGAAGCAAGCGCAGGAGAAATACCATAATGACAGTGATTACTATGGTCTCACGGTCGATGGCAAAGTCTTAGGCACTGAGTCCTATCCGATTTTTCCTAAGAAGTCATAGTTGAGCCGCTTTTATTCAGTGCTCGTTTGATGAAATAAAGCGAGTAAATAAAGCAGAAAAGCCAGTAAGCCTATAGCCTTGCTGGCTTTTTTATTAATTAGCCCAAGAGTTTAGGCTTGTCATGGCACTTTCTCACCGACACGCAGCTAGTCCATCCGTGGATGCTCGACCGCCCCGTCTGATGTGAAAGGATTCACCAATGCTGTGATGGCATGGATGCCAAAAAGCGGTCATGGGGCGGTCGTCTTGTATAAGGTCAATACGGCCTTACGGTCGAGGTAAATCAAAGTCTTGGAGCTTTGTCCCATACCTGATTATGTATATGTTTAGTCATTGCGGCCTTACGGCCGAGGTGAATCAAGGTCGTGGTGCTTCACCCCACACCCGACCAAGGAGGACTGCTCGTCCTATCCTCCTTGGATGCTCCAAGACGCCCCTAACGGAGTTGAAAGCCCCTTGGGCATTTAGCGTCCTTATGCTATCGCGTCAGACGCTCGTCCCTGATTCGACTGACACTATCTCGGCATCCATGCCTCGATCACGCAACGAACACAAATGCCCTGCGGCAACTCCGAGGGGAGGATGAACTTCTGTAGTCTCGGTGTTGGCTGTTAATCCCAAAAGAGTTGTGCCTATTCCATTTTTCTTGCCACAAAAGGTCGTGATTAGCACACAACATGGATAGCAGTTCTGGGTTTCTCCAAGCTGAAACAGATTGTATTTCGAACTTGATAAGTGCTAATTTACTGAAATATTTGATTTATTATATCAAGCTAACACTTTAAAACAGGGTTTAAACGAGAAGTCTTGGCAATCACGTTATGCATCAAGGAGAATTCAAGCATGGGGTTCTTAAACAGGCTATTTGGCAAAAGGAAAGAACAATCAATTCCAGAGCCTTCTCAAATGATCGAAAAACCATCTGAAAAAGAAATTTTTGAATCACCTTCCATGCTTGCCGCATGGGTAGATGAATTTATTGTTCGATCTTCCAGTGTGGAAGACGATTTTAATCTTGCGCCAGACGAAGATGTCCGAGACAGCTTGAATATAACGTACGAACAAGTCGAACGCCTTGCTAGAGAAGAAGGTTTACTCCGCGCGGTAGGAGCCTGCTTTCTTATAAAGCAATACTATGATGACTCATTCTATTTAAAATATTTCTCTGCAATTTATAAATCTGTTGCTATGCATATGTATTCAGAGCCTACTCCCGATGAAATCCGTGATACCCGAGATGCATTGGAATCGTACGTTAACTTCATTGTCAATCCAGAAGATGAAGAGCTTAAGGAGTTTAAGAGACAATATCTCTATCGAATTTACGATGATAATAATAACTTCTGTAAGTTAATGCTTGCTGGTATTGGATCTCTGCCTATATATACAGCACTTGCTACTTTCGAATTGATGAGAGATGCATATTACAAGGTAACTCAAGGTATACCTTATGAAAGTGCAAAATTGATTGTCGAGGCAATGGAAAAAGTGGAGTGAAGAAAGATCGGACAGGCATAACTCTTTCCGGATTCACTGCCAACACAGTAGTAATAGGAGTTCACCTTCCCCTGCGAAGTTGCCGCGGGGCGTTGGAATAAATTGCGTGAGTCCGGTAATGGATGACCGGCTAGCTTTCGCAGGTGCAGGGACGCATCCTTCGGAAGCGATAGCAATTTGTCCATAAGACCGAGGCCTGTCTCTAATGCATGTAACTTCGCTAGGGGGCGGCAAGGGAGATCCAAGAGGGAATTGCTGTTGATCCCCTATTGGTCGGGTGTGGGTTGAAGACCCACGACTTTGACTTATCTCGGCCGTAAGGCCGCAATCAATATAGCATTGTGCTAAACAGCACCAATATTAGCCTGAGGGGTGAAGCCCCACGACTTTTTAACTAAAGCATTCAAACGTAGTTTGGAAAGTTTTAAAGTCTCACTTTGGTGCCAATCAATTAAGTTTGAGTTGCAAAAATCTATTATGATCTCCGGGCTATAACAACTTATCTTGCTATAAGGATTACCGTGTCTCAGCCATTGGAAGAACCTAAGTTAGAAACTGCGCAAATTTGCCCTCTGTGCCAAGGCGCGAATCAATGTGCTGTGATTTTAGGTAAGGGTATTGAGGATTGTTGGTGCGCTCTGCAAACATTTCCACCTTTGGCCGCCTTGCAAGCGCAAGCATCAGATTCGCCGCTAGGGGTCATCAACCATATTTTACCGTCTGCCGATGCCTGTATTTGCCAAGCTTGTTTAATCCAACTTAAGCAGGGGTTAAGTCAGGGGCAGATTGCAGAGCAGGATGAAAAAAGCCCATCGAGTGTAAGCGATGGGTTAGGGCATGAGGTGAAGTAATGAGTTATCGACCGATTGTGTAATCCAGTTGCACAGTGGTTTGTGCCTCAACGGCTATACCATTTTCAAACTTGGGTGCGTAACGCCATTTATTTAAGGTTTCAATACTCTTTTTTTCAAATAAAGCACCACCCTTAGAGGCTAAAATTTCAGGATTTTTCACGAACCCATGTTCATCGACAGTAAATTTAAGCTGAACCCAGCCACTTTTACGTTGCTTAGCATAGGACATTGGATAGTCTGGTACGATACGGAAAATAGGTTGTTGTTCCTGTGCGTCGGCCCAAGGACGCATTTTGCCGATAGCAATACAGTGGGCGGTGGACTCGTCACGCTTTCCTTGGCGCTCATAGAGTTCGACTAAATAAGCGTGGGCACTTAAGGCATAGGGATGGCTAAAGTTAAGGGCTTCAAACTGCTTCACGACTTCTAAAAGCAATGGCATCGCCTTGTCATCATGCTTTTCTGCATACTCAACTGCACCCACCACATAGGTTGCCTTGACTCTGTCTATGGCGTTCTCTGGTAAAATCTCTTTATAAATATCATAGGCATCGAAGGCATAGCGTCTTACGCTTTTGGTGTATAGCTCTGTATTTGATAAGCGGTTGAAGGCGGCCATTTTTACATCGGCGAGCAGTTTCTTTTTATCGGATTTTTCAGCAATTGCGATAGCAGTAAGCAAATCATTTTTCGCATCTTTGGCTTCAACGGCGGTTTGTGCAGCCCCCAGTAAGGGGTCGATAAGCTCAAGCGCTTCTTTGCCATAATGAACTTTATAGTTTGCAAGAGCGAGCTGATACAACTCATTTGCCTTCGCCGTTTTTGGCAGATTCTTTTCTGCAAATGGGTAAGGGGCGACTTGCTTTTCTATCGCGCTGGCCCAGTTCATGGCGAGATTCGCTAAGTCGACACTGTCTTTGGCATATTGGGCTTCGCCGAGTAGATAAGCGGTTTTTGCGCTTGCTTCAATATTTGCAGCATCGCCTTTTTCTACGGCTGCTTGATAGTCACTATAGGCTTTGGCAAAGCTATTTTCTGAGGCATGCACGCTAAGAGAAGTGCCTAAAGTGAGGGCAAGAAGACAGGCAATTGGCAGCATTTTTCCGTGCGACATTCTATATATCCTTATTATTTATGAATTTAGATGATACATAGGTGTACATTTTGAGGCAAGTTAGTTTGGCTTTTGTTAATGATGCTTGTGGGGAATTCAGATAACTGAGAACTGAGAGCTGAGATTGAAAATAAGCGAGCCCAGCTGAAACTGAGTTCGCTTATTTATCAGTGCCTTGTCGTTTTACTCGCTGCAATCACTTAGCAGTGAAAGTCACTGCGAACTGTCCAAGCGCGCCGTATTCAAATTTGCAGATCTGTGCCAATGGCAGATCGAGGACGCCAGCGTAAGAGCCTGTGATCACATATTGCCCTTGAGTTAAGCTAATGCCTTGGGCGGATAAAAAGTTAACTAACCAGTAGAGTCCCGCCTTAGGGAAACCGTTAGGATGAATGGCGGATTTTTGCAGTGTGTCGCTTTGCTGGTGCTCGCCATTGGCAATATCAACGCTGAGTTCAAAACAGCTCGTCTCTAAACTTTCTTGCGGATTAAGCACTGGCCCTAACCACAGTCCTTGATTGACTAAGCCATCGGCGAGGGCATCAAAATGCGTCGCTTCACTGGGTGTGTGGTAGCGGCTTTTGATCAATTCCAAGGCTAAGCGTGTGTGGCCTAAGGCCTCGTCGATTTCAGCCTCTGTGTAAGGCGTGCTTCTTGGCGGTAAATCGCGAGCAATCTCGAAGGCGAGTTCGGGTTCGACTCGGGCCAGGCCTTTAGTCGATGGATAGAGTGGGCAAGTGGTCGATTGTTGATATACATCATCTTGATAAATAGGCGCTACGACGGTTTTTTCCGCCGTTGGTAATAGGCATTTCCACGCCGCGATAGGATTGTTATCGCTTGCTTTAAATATTTCTGCTACGGCTTGTTGAATAGCGAAGGCCTGTTCGAAGCTGGTTGGCCTCAGTTCTGGGATCAGTAAATCGCCGCTCGTGCCTGCTGCGCGGCGCTCGGCTAATTCTTTGGCTGCGGTATTAATATGCGTTTTAACTTGTTCGATCGTGGCGGTAGATAACATTAACTTTCCTATTTAAAGCGTTAGCTTAAAAAGAAGTGGCCTAGAGAGTGTGTGACAGAAGCCATTTTTATGGGCCAAATATACTCGGTTATTGGCAACGCGGGAAATGCCAATGTTGGCTTTCGGGGTAAATCTGCTGCAGTTGAATCAAGAGTGCGGCCAATATTCCAATTATCGTAAGATGTTGAAACTTGCCTCACATAAGTGTCAGCTAAAGTATCCAATCTAACGCGAATGTTTCCATGCTGATCCGCTAGATATTGTGTTGGCTCAGTGCCAGAATGGCTGTCCATTTTGCGGTTTCTACTGGACTCCTCCGTGAACCTTAGCCATAACGCCCCTCAGGCAAATAATCATGCTCAACTCGGGCTCCTGTTCATCTCAGTTGCGGTTTTATTTTGGGGCATGTTACCTATAGCATTAAAGCTCTCTGCGGCCTTTATTGATCCCGTAACTCTTACTTGGTTTCGTTTTCTGGTCGCGCTTTTAGTCAGCATAGTGATCCAATGGAGCGCAGGTAGTCTTAAGCAATTTGCAGCACTCGATGCCAAAGTTTGGTTAAGGTTAGTGCTTGCTGGCATCTTCTTGATGCTCAATTATGTGTCTTTTGTTTACTCACTCGATTACCTCGCACCCGGCGCCGCCCAACTTAATTTCCAGACTTCGCCCTTTTTCCTCGCGTTTGGTGGTGTGTTGTTTTTTAAGGAACGGCTTAATGCGGTGCAACTCAGCTGTTTTGCAACCTTAGCTTTAGGTATGTTGATGTTTTTCCATCCTAATTTAAATTTTTCTGGGGCTAATAATCATCAGGTTTGGATTGGGGTGATGATCATCCAGTTCTCAGCACTGTCGTGGACTAGCTATGCCTTATTGCAAAAATCCTTACTGAATCGTTTGTCGCCCGCGAACGTGCTCTTAGTGATCTATGGCTTAGGTATTTTCGTAATGGCTCCCTTTAGCGACTTTAGTCAGTTTGTCCGTATGGACAGCTTCGATTGGCAGATAGCACTGTTTTGCGCCGCCAATACCTTGATCGCCTATGGCTGTTTTGGCCAGTCGATGAAGTATTGGCCGACGGCGCAGGTCAGTGCCATGTTGGCCCTAACGCCAGTATTTAGCTTTAGTGCCACGGCGTTAGTGGTGAGTCTTGGCTGGTGGCCAGAAGTATTCCGCGCTGATGAATTAGATGGTTTATCTCTGCTGGGGATTGGCGTGATTATTGTGTCTGTGATGGTGGTGCAATTGCTGCCTATGTACCGTAATCGTCAGGCGAAGCGTTTGCAGGCTGTCTAACGCAGACATTTTATCTATGGGAAAGGCCAGTGATCACTAGACTCAGCGAATTAAAACTCCAGGATATCCGTGGCGTCATCTTCGATCTCGACGGCACCTTAGCGCATTCTAATCCCGATTTTGCTGGGCTGCGGCGTGAGTTGGGGATTCATTCTGGTACAGATATCTTGGCCCATGTCGAGAGTCTCAGTACTGATGAAGCACGGGCTAAGGCGTTAGACATTGTCCATGAGTACGAAAGACAAAGTTCACTCAAGGCCAGTTGGATTGATGGCGCGAGGGAGCTTATCGAATGCCTACGGGCCAAGTCACTGCCCTTGGCTATTTTGACTCGCAATATGCCAGAAGCGGCGCAAATCACTATCGATAAACTCGGCATAGATATCGCTCTGGTATTAACGCGCTATGATGCGCAGCCTAAGCCGCATCCCGAAGGTATTCATCTTATTTGCCAGCAGTGGCAACTCGCGCCCGCAGAGATCTTGTATGTGGGCGATTATCTGTTTGATCTACAAACTGCGCGCAATGCGGGTAGTCACTGCGCCCTCTATTGCCCTGAAACTATTCCCGACTATGCCCAAGCGGCTGATTTACTGGTCTCTTGCTACCACAGCCTGATTAAAGCATGGCCTAAATAATTTATGCTTATGCGGTTAACCTGTTTAGCCGCATATATCTCAATTAACTCCTGTGACTACTTAGGTAATTGCTTACAAAGGTCATCAAATAGTGCAAAACTTTCCGTTAGCACCGTCTGTAATTGATCTTCGTTATAGCACCATGGCTGGCGTTGTGTACGCCAGTCGTTATCCCAGTCAATCTCTTCACCTCGCGCTAACCGCTCTGCAACGGCAATCTGTTGATAGGAGCCGCCACCGATGCGCTTATCTTCACGCCACAAGTCAAAGTTAAAAACTACCCACTGCCGCATCTCCATCATAAGCGTCATATGCGGGTAGGCGAACTTTTTCTCATTTAGCTTGTAATATCCCCCCTCGCTTGTATAAAAACGAATCGGATATGGGAACTGGGCAACCAGTGCTTGTTGACGCTCGGACGGCACCTTAGGATTAAAATCGCCAGGGAGCTTAGGAAAGCGCGCTAACATGGAGGCATAGCGATCGGCAAAATTAACCTCGCGTGCAATGGTAATCACGGGTTGTGATACTTTGTTTAGAATAAATTCACGTTCTTCATTGTCTAACATATCGTCATCCATCTTGACTGTTTATGGTGTTATTACCGCAGCCGTTAAAAGCTAATATCCAATATTTCAATTGATTAAAAATGTTCGGTCAATATCAACGTCGCTTTTATCGCTACGGCCTCGCTAAGAGTCAGAAGATATTTAGCGGTTACTTTATGTATCCAGCTTATCTTGCTTAAGCCCAAGCCGAATACTGTCGACTAATGCCACTAACCAGCAGAGTAAAAAGCCATAGAGCAGCTCATTGGCATTGGCAATTGTGGTCTGGGTTTGTTGCGTGATTTCGGCAGAAATCACGCCAATATCAAGCGGTAAGGTGCCGTTTTGAATATCTAAGGCGATCACTTGTGCCACTTGATAGATTTGCATGAGCAACAGCACAAGACTCACGACCGCTAAGCTAAAAAATACCAGTGCCGAGCGTTTATGTTTTAGGTAAAAATGGCCGCTGCCGGGGGCGACAAAGGCGGATAACAGGCCGGCGTTAAAGGCTTTTTTCATCGAAATACACTAGATGCGTTGCTAAAGACTAAGTCGACACTAATAGACATGTTGGCTTAACTGCAAGTTAATTTGCCATTGTGACTAACATTCCAATAAAGCCCGCAAACAGAGTGCAACCGACAAGTACCATGATTAATAAAGTTTTATCTTTGTGGCATGACTTAGCGAGTTCGGGCAGTGCCGAGGTAAATGGGGAAGTGATCAGTGCTAAAAAATCCATTTTATATCCTTAAACTAGGCATTCTTGCACTGACTATATCAGCTTGAAATATCAACTGGCCAGTGTGCTTTGAGCTAGTGCGATGTTAAGACAACAAAAAAGGAGCCTAGGCTCCTTTTTTAGTCTCTAGCTTAAGCTAGATTAGTCTTCACGTGGTTTACGTGGCTTACGCTCACCGGCAGGTTTGTCTGCACGAGGTTTTCGGTCAGCAAATGGCTTATCACCAGTAGACGCAGCGCGAGGCTTACGATCACCCGCTGGGCGGTCACCTGTTGGACGATCGCCACGTGGTTTACGGTCACCAGCAGGACGCTCTGAACGAGCACTGCGGCCTGAATCAACAAATACTTGATCGCCAGCTTCGCGGATGTTCAATGGCTTGCCACAAACACGTACTTTACGTAGGTGCTGTAACACGTCTTTTGGCATGCCGTCTGGCAGGTCAACAGTGGTCACTGCATCGTAAAGTTGGATTGCGCCAATGTAACGGCTGTCGATGTTAGCTTCGTTCGCGATAGCGCCAACGATGTTACCCACACCTACACCATTCTCACGACCTACGTCGATCACGTAACGGCACATTTTCAAATCTGGGTTGTCTTTCAACGCTTCAGCTGAGCCTAAGCTTGCTGGCATTGGACGCGGTTCGCGACTTCTGCGTTCACCACGCTCACCACCACGGTCATTACGATCACTTCCGCGGTCGCTACGTTCAGTGCGCTCACTGCGTTCATCACGAACACGTTCTTGAATTGCTGGCAATTGCAAAGGACGTTCTTGTTGAACTTGCTGTAACAAAGCTGCGGCTAGCAGATCGGTATCGACTTCTAACTGTTGGCATAATTGAGCAACAGCTTCTTTCATGAAATCTAAATCGCCGTTGATTGTTTCAGCCAATTGCTCACCTAAGCGAGACAGACGACGTTCTGCAACTGTCTCTGGGCTTGGGATTTTCATTGGTGAAATGCGGCTGTTAGTTGAACGTTCGATAGTGCGCAGCATGCGCATTTCACGGCTCGTTACAAACAGGATCGCCATACCAGTACGGCCAGCACGGCCTGTACGGCCAATACGGTGTACATAAGCTTCGGCATCATACGGAATATCGTAGTTCACAACGTGACCTATACGCTCAACGTCAAGACCACGGGCCGCAACGTCAGTCGCGATCAGAATGTCTAACTTGCCACGTTTCAGTTGATCAACTGCACGCTCACGGGCTTGCTGGTTCATGTCACCGTGTAGTGGTGATGAAGCATAACCGCGGGCTTCTAACTTTTCAGCTAACTCAACACATGAGTTACGAGTACGGACGAATATGATCACACCTTCAGTGTTTTCAACTTCTAATACACGTACTAAAGCTTCAAGTTTGTTGTGTTGTGATACTTGTACGAAACGCTGTTCGATTGACTCAACCGTAGTTTGGCTTGATTCGATACGAACATGTACAGGATTACGTAAGTGCTGGTTAGCTACACGCTTAATTTGCTCTGGCATAGTGGCAGAGAATAACGCCAGTTGGCGCTCGCTTGGCGTGTGCTCAAGGATCCATTCGATATCATCGATGAAGCCCATTTTTAACATTTCATCGGCTTCATCGAGCACTAAGGCTTGTAATGAATCGAGTTTCAAGGTGCCGCGACGCATATGGTCCATAACACGACCAGGCGTACCAACGATAACTTGTGGGCCACGTTTCAGGGCATTCAACTGTTGTTGCATGCTTTGGCCGCCATAAATAGGAAGAACGTGGAAATTCTTCATAAATTTGGCATAGCTACTGAACGCTTCAGCAACCTGCACGGCTAATTCACGTGTTGGTGCTAATACTAAAATTTGCGGTGTAGTTTGGCTGGTAACTTTGTTTAATAGTGGTAACGCGAAGGCGCCAGTTTTACCTGTACCTGTTTGCGCTTGACCTAAAATATCTTTGCCAGCCATAAGTGGATCGATACTGGCTGATTGGATTGGCGTTGGTTTTTCATAACCTAGCTCGTCAAGAGCACGCAACAAATTCTCGGATAGGCCGAGTTCACGGAAAGTTCTTTCATCGGATGACATTGGGTTGTAGCCTTGTGGATGCGCGCGCGAAATGGCGCTAAAGTTTCACAGACAGAAAATCAACCCCGTGTCGATTTCCCGCGAACGACGGATTATAGCAGCATGGCGGCCACTTTACCAATCAGAGTCACGCTATTTAACCTGTTTTCTGCATTTTTTTCGCTAAAACTGAGCAAGAAACGCGCCACTTCCCATTAATTCTTTAAATATTCAACATTTAATTGAAGTAACTCGAATGCTGACTCTGTCACTGCCGCAAGAAAAGTGATGTCGATTGTCGCGACGGTATCCTCTGGTGTGTGATATTGGGGATGGGTCGGCACACCAAAATACAGCCAAGGGATATTCGCTTTGTGGAAGGGGTAATGATCCGACGCCCGCAGCCAATCGGTACTTTGTATGCTTCGACCAACGGGTTTAGGGTGCGTGAGTTTAATGCAAAGTCGGTTCTGCTGATTCAGTAGGGGTTTAAATTGATTGAACTGAGTGAAGTTTCGACTTCCCTCTAGGTAAATCGCATAGGGCCTGCCGGGGTGACTCACCATATCTAAATTCAACATCAGCTCAAAAGTCGCTTCTGGCAGGCGGGTTTTGAGTTGCTCTACCAAGGCGATACTGCCATAGAGCCCAGGTTCTTCGGCATCGGTTGCTACAAACATCAGGTTTACCTTAGGCAAGGTATTGGGTTGTAGGGCAAATTGCTGTTGCCAATGTTTGGCAATAGCGAGCATAGCAGCGACGCCGGAGGCATTATCATCGGCGCCGTGGTAAATCTTGCTGCCGCTCATGCCTAAGTGATCATAGTGGGCGACGATAATGCGCCATCGATTCGTCGGTTCTGCCGCCATCGCGGTGGCGACCACGTTGGCGCCGTTTTCTTGGGTGAAGAAGGTTTTATATTCAAAGGGCACGATAAAGTCCGCTCCCCAAGGCTGTAAACCTAGCCCCTGAAATTGCTGCTTTATATAGTCACGACTTTTTGCCGCACCTTGAGTTTGGGTTTTGCGGCCTTCAAATTCATCCGAGCTTAATACTGTGACTGTCGCTTGTAACTCTGTGGGCTCGGCCCAAGTGAGTTTTAGCTCTGTGCGTGCACAGGTTTCGGCTGAGTTAGCGCAACCAGTGAGGGTGGCTACAACAAAGCAGGCCAGTGCAAATAAGCCAAGTCTTTGGGATTGATGTCTTATAAGGTGCATGATCTTGAACTTGGCGAGCAGCTGACCGATACGACTGTGGTTGAATAGAGTCAATGCGCTTAGGTTTATGTCGCTTAGATTTTTACTTAAAAGTGATTGATACTGCCTCGGTAATATAAGGTGAGTCACTGGGGACTGAGTGCTATCACGCATGGACATTCCTTATCGCTGAAGCCTTCGCCAGAAGATGAATATCATCTTTGCCTAAATCCGATTCTAATTCAATGAGATCTATATGTATGCGATAGCTTAAGCATATTGGATTGCTGAGCGAAAAAAAGCGCAGTGCTTAGGGCGACTGCGCTTTTATTATTCAGACCAACTGCGGCATGAGCCGAATGTTAAGCCCTAGCTTTATTGGCCTTTGCCAGCTCGATATCCCGTTTTAGCAGTGGCTTTAAGAAGCGTGCCGTGTGGGAGGTTGGATGCTCGGCGACTTCTTCCGGCGTGCCTGTGGCTAAAATCATACCGCCACCACCGCCACCTTCTGGGCCTAAGTCGATAATCCAGTCTGCGGTTTTGATCACATCCAGATTATGCTCAATCACCACAATCGTGTTGCCGTGGGATTTGAGACGATGCAACACGTCGAGCAGCAATTGAATATCGGCAAAATGTAAGCCCGTGGTCGGTTCATCCAAGATATACAAGGTTTGGCCCGTGTCACGCTTAGACAACTCTTTGGCAAGTTTCACCCTTTGGGCTTCGCCACCCGAAAGTGTTGTCGCACTTTGGCCGAGACGCACATAGGACAAACCCACATCCATCAAGGTTTGTAGCTTACGGGCAATGGCAGGTACGGCATCGAAGAACTGACGCGCATCTTCCACTGTCATCTGCAGTACTTCGTGAATATTCTTGCCTTTATAGCGTACTTCTAAGGTTTCGCGGTTATAGCGCTTACCTTTACAGGAATCGCAGGGTACATACACATCGGGTAGGAAGTGCATTTCGACCTTGATCAAGCCATCGCCTTGGCAAGCCTCACAGCGTCCACCTTTTACGTTAAAGGAGAAACGGCCGACCTGGTAACCGCGAGTCCTCGACTCTTGGGTTCCGGCAAAAATCTCGCGAATTGGGGTGAAGATGCCTGTATAAGTGGCCGGATTTGAGCGCGGTGTGCGGCCAATCGGGCTTTGGTCGATATCGACCACTTTGTCGCACAGTTCCATCCCTTCGATACGGTCATAGGGTGATGGCTCATCCACAGTCGCTCCGTTGAGCATTCTATGGGCGATCTTGAAGAAGGTATCGTTGATTAAGGTCGATTTACCCGAACCCGATACGCCCGTAACACAAGTGAATAGGCCAATAGGAATGGTTAAATCCACATTGCGCAGGTTGTTGCCGCGCGCGCCAAACAACTCAATCACTTGAGTTTTGTCGAATGGAATGCGCGGCGTATCGATATGAATGCTGCGCTTACCGGAAATATATTGGCCGGTGACCGATTCTTCACAGGCGATGATCTTCTCAATTGGACCGTCACAAATCACTTCGCCGCCGTGTACACCTGCGCCAGGGCCGATATCGATCACGTGATCCGCCATACGGATCGCATCTTCGTCATGCTCAACCACAATCACAGTGTTGCCCAAATCCCGCAGGTGGATAAGCGTCTGCAGCAGACGTTCGTTATCCCTTTGATGCAGACCAATTGAGGGTTCGTCGAGCACATACATTACGCCGACGAGTCCGGCGCCAATTTGGCTGGCGAGTCGAATCCGTTGGGCTTCACCGCCCGAGAGGGTTTCCGCCGAGCGTGATAGGCTCAAATAATTGAGGCCCACGTTCACGAGGAAGCCTAAGCGATCGCGGATTTCTTTTAAAATCTTCTCGGCGATCTGCGCCTTTTGGCCACTAAATTCGACTTTCTCGAAGTAGTCCAAGGCTTCGCCAATCGACCAAGTGGTGAGTTGTGGCAGGTTGATATCACCTAAAAACACGTTACGGGCTTCTTCGCGTAAGCGCGAGCCACCACAGCTTTGACAAGCTTGGGTATTGATAAACTTGGCTAATTCGTCACGTACCGAGTTGCTTTCGGTTTCGCGATAGCGCCTGTCCATGTTGTTTAGAATGCCTTCGAAGGGGTGATTACGCACCACCACATCACCGCGGTCATTAATGTATTTAAAGGCAATACTTTCTTTACCTGAGCCGTAAAGTACGATTTTACGGACTTTTTCGCTAAGCTGCTCGTAGGGCACTTCGACATCGAACTTATAGTGTTCGGCGAGTGAGCTAAGCATTTGGAAATAGTAGAAGTTGCGTCTATCCCAGCCGCGAATCGCACCGCCCGCCAGTGAAAGCTCGGTATTGGTGATCACGCGCTCAGGATCGAAAAATTGTTGTACCCCTAAACCATCACAGGTTTGGCACGCGCCGGCTGGATTGTTAAAGGAGAAGATCCTTGGCTCTAATTCCGCCATCGAATAACCGCAGTGCGGGCAGGCAAAGTTGGCCGAGAAGATCAGTTCTTCGCCTTTGGATTTACCAGTACCCGTGTCGTCTTCCATGCTGGCAACGGTCGCTATGCCGCCGGAGAGTTCTAGCGCAGTTTCGAAGGATTCCGCTAAGCGTTGCTTGATATCGTCACGCACTTTAAAACGGTCGACAACCACTTCAATCGTGTGTTTAACGTGTAAGTCTAAGGTTGGCGGATCGGTTAAGTCACACACTTCACCGTCGATACGTGCACGGATATAACCCTGTGCCGATAGACCTTCGAGCAATTTAACGTGTTCACCCTTACGAGCGTTGACCACAGGTGCGAGCAGCATTAAGCGGCTGTCTTGGGGCATTTCCAACACTTTATCCACCATCTGGCTGACGGTTTGTGCCGCCAAGGGTTGATTGTGTGTCGGACAACGCGGCTCACCCACACGGGCAAACATCAAGCGCAGGTAATCATAAATTTCGGTAATCGTGCCCACGGTTGAACGTGGGTTATGGGAGGTGGATTTTTGCTCTATGGATATCGCCGGGCTTAAGCCTTCGATATGGTCCACATCGGGCTTTTCCATTAAACTCAAAAATTGGCGAGCATAGGCAGATAGGGACTCGACATAACGTCGCTGGCCCTCGGCATATAAAGTATCGAAAGCGAGGGAGGATTTGCCAGATCCCGATAAGCCCGTGATGACAATCAGTTTATCCCTTGGGATAGTCAGGTTGATATTCTTGAGATTGTGGGTGCGTGCGCCGCGTATTTCAATCTTATCCATCTATCGCTCTAATGCCATATGCTTAAAAAAATGAGCACAAGTATCGCACAGTTCCGCCGCTGAGTTTAGTTGATTCTGTGATCTGCACCAATCCTAGGGCTGGCACTGGCTTTAAGTCGGCCTGCTTTGCGGGATGTTGTGGATGGAATGGATTAACTAAGATTAATACTGTTGTTGCGCACTGACTCACAGGACAATTGTGAACACTATGTTAGACTCATTCCCCTGTGTCTGAGCGTTAAAAATAAAGATGTTAACTCAGACACAGTCAATATAGGTCCGTGATAAACGGGATAAAAGCTAAGTGTATAGTCAGTGGTTTAGGCCACTATTTCCTTTTGAGCAAATCCTTTTGGGTGTGGTAACATGCGCCCCTTAAAAGACTTCAATCCAGGGCAAAATCATGGGTAACAACGGACTTTCGGGTACTGAGAAAAAAGTCGCGTTTTCTTTAGCCAGTGTATTTGGTTTGCGCATGATGGGCTTGTTTATGATCATGCCCGTCTTTGCACTTTATGGTCAGCATCTTGAAGGCTTTTCGCCTCTGTGGGTGGGTATTGCTATCGGCGCCTATGGCCTGACTCAAGCCGTGCTGCAAATCCCTATGGGGATTTTATCTGACAAATATGGTCGCAAGCCGATTATTCTTGGTGGCTTAGTGTTGTTTGCTATTGGCAGTGTTATCGCTGCTAATGCAGATACGATTTATGGCGTTGTCTTTGGTCGAGCTGTACAGGGTATGGGCGCGATTGCCGCTGCCGTGCTGGCGCTTGCCGCAGATTTAACCCGCGACGAGCAGCGCACTAAGGTGATGGCGATTATTGGCATGTGTATCGGGTTATCTTTTGCCCTGTCTTTGCTAATGGGACCTATCGTCGCGCAACATCTTGGGTTGACTGGATTGTTTTGGTTAACGGCGGTATTGGCTATTGTCGGTATGCTGTTGATCCAGTTTTTAGTGCCTAATCCCATCACTCAGGCGCCGAAGGGAGACACTCTAGCTACGCCCGCTAAGCTCAAACGTATGTTCCTCGAGCCGCAATTATTTAGGCTTAACGCTGGGATTTTTATCCTGCATTTAGTGCTCACCGCAGTATTTGTGGCACTGCCGCTGGATCTGGTGGATGCGGGTCTAGTGAAAGAAAAACATTGGATGCTGTATTTCCCCGCTTTTGTGGGCGCATTTATTTTGATGGTGCCGTTAATCATCATAGGGGTTAAGCGCAAAAATACTAAGGCGATGTTCCAAATTGCCCTCGTGATAATGATAGTGGCATTGCTGGCGATGGCCGCATTTGCGAGCAATCTTTGGGTATTGAGTTTTGCCGTGGTGCTCTTCTTTACTGGGTTTAACTATTTAGAAGCTTCACTGCCAAGTTTGATTGCCAAATTTTGCCCCGTCGGCGAGAAAGGTTCGGCCATGGGCGTGTATTCTACTAGCCAATTTTTAGGGGCTTTTTGTGGTGGTATGCTCGGTGGTGGTGCTTTCCAGCTCGTGGGCGCAGTCGGGGTATTTATTGTTGCCGTGATCTTAATGTCTATTTGGTTATTCCTGACATTAGGCATGCAAAACCCTGTGTTGTTAAAGAGTTACACCTTAGAAGCCGAAGTCAAAGACAAGGCACAAGCGCGGGATATGGCGACTCAGTTATCCCAATTAATGGGCGTCGTCGAAGCGATCGTCGTGCTGGACGAGAAAGTGGCCTACTTAAAGGTTGATGAGCATTTCGATTTAAGAGAAGCACGAGCTGTGTTAGGCTCTGCTCAATAATATCTGGGTCTGCCGTGTGGTATTTGGGGAAGCTGATTTTCCTCTATGGCGACACAGATAAACAACATACTGAATTAATAGATTATTTAAAGAATCGCAGGAGATTTCAATGGCCAGTCGTGGTGTTAACAAGGTAATTTTGGTTGGCAATTTGGGACAAGATCCAGAAGTGCGTTATATGCCAAACGGTAATGCAGTCGCAAATATCACAGTAGCGACTAGCGAATCGTGGAAAGACCAACAGGGTCAACAGCAAGAGCGTACTGAATGGCACCGTGTGGTTCTGTTCGGCAAATTAGCTGAAATTACAGGTGAATACCTGCGTAAAGGTTCACAGGTTTACCTTGAAGGTAAGCTGCAAACTCGTAAGTGGAAAGACCAAAGTGGTCAAGACCGTTACAGCACTGAAGTGGTTATCGACCAAAGCGGTAGCATGCAAATGCTAGGTAGCCGTGGTCAAGGTGGACAAGCACAAGGCGCGCCAATGGGCGGCGGCATGCCACAAAACGCAGGTTATCAATCTGCACCACAACAAGCCGCGCCTGCGCAAAATCAATATGCGCCAGCGCCTCAAGCAGCACCTGCTTACCAAGCGCCAGCTCAGCAACAATATGCTCCGCCAGCACCTGCCCAGCAGCAAGGTTATGGTCAGCCACAGGCTCAACAACCACAACAAGGTGGTTATGCGCCTAAGCCACAAGCCGCTCCAGCACCAGCTTATCAAGCGCCTGCAGCACCGGCACAGCGTCCTGCGCCACAACCACAGCAAAACTTCACTCCAGATTTGGATGATGGCTGGGATGACGATATTCCGTTTTAATTTGGAACGTATCGAAGCATAAAGACGGTATCGTCTTAAATAAGCAAAGCCACGCGAGTCGTGGCTTTGTTGTTTCTTGTTTTTATGCTTTTAAGTTTAGTGCTGTGAGCCCGTGGGCGAGGTTGCTAAATCTTTCACCTCGCTTGCTCACATAACGATACGTTTGAGATAGAAACTTAGAACGTATAATCGAAGTTATAACGCATGCCTAGCATGATCTGGTCATTGGTTTCGCGGTATTCAAAATCTGTTTTTTGATATTCGATGAAGGTGCTGAATTTCGGTGTTTTATGCCATTCCAGCGTAGTGTTATAGGCATTGTATTTCGCGGAGGTGATGTCATTGTCGCCATCGTCATATCTGGACACGCCTAGCTTGATTTTATAGCTGTCAGTGATGGGATAACTTGCAACCACATCCAGTGTTGAACCATCCAATGTTGTGCCATCGACGCTGTCTTTTTCAATGTTTTGGTAGGCTGCGGCGAGGAACAGAGAATTGAAATTTTTCGCTAGGGTTACACCGAATGTATTTTCATCCTTGTTGTCTTCTAACTCTTTATTATAAAAAGCCGCGGCAATGTAGATGAAGTCGGTTTTATAACGGATACCCGCGTTAACGAAGTCGCTGCCGCCACTGCCTTTATTGCCGTCGAATTGCGCATCGGCCGAAAATAACAGGTCGCCAAATTCTTTACGATAGGTCACTAGGTTATTGAGTCTGAAGGGGCTCGCACTGTCATAGGCGAGTGGGGTTCCTGAGCGATTAAAGATGTCGACGGGATCGGAAATGATTTCCTGGGTGACGGCTTGTTTACCTATGGCTACGCTACCAAAAAATCCCTTTAATCCGACATAGGCTTTGCGTGCATCGCCAAAGTCGCCGTCATCTTTGATATCGACCTTAAATTCCCCTTTCGCAAACCCGACTAAGCCATTGCCAAGTTGGTGTTCTGCGGCAAAGCCAATTCGCGAGTTCGCATCGCCCACATCCCACACATCGTCCGAGTTAGTGTGGGTCAGGCCGAAAGTCGGGCGTAAAGAACCATAAAAATTAAACTGAGTATCCGATAAAACCGATGCCTCTTTTTCTTGGGCTTCGAGCATGGCGAGTCTTTGCTGAATTTGTTGTAACTCAGTGCGTAACTCGTCATTGGTTGCAGCGGTATCATTGGCTTGAACAGCAAAGATAGGTGTGGCAAAGCTCAGCACAAGTATGGCTGATGTGAGTTTAGACGGTTTCATTTATGTTTCCTTACATAACAACTACTAGCGTGCCGTTAATGGATTTTGTTGCCGATGGAACAGTACTGCTAGTAGTAAGGATCTGCACTTGTGATAGTGCTCAAGGGGGCGCCTAGCTCAGAGGCAAGGCGTCGCATATCTGCAGCGGGCAGATATGATTTGCCCGCTGGTTTGGGAAAGGTGTTGCCCTAAAACCCCGCTAATGCAGCTGTCTCTTGATCACATCTTTTGCTCAAGAGACAAGGCTAGCTGGTAACCTTCAAGGATGGTTTGCAGTTTAAACCATCCTTGCCATAACCTTTCCCAGCCCACAATTCCGCTTCGTTTGCTGTCATTCCAGCCCGCGAGTTTTCCTAATCTTAGATAAGCCCAATGCACACTGGGGACTTGTTCGGGCGGTTGGCTTTTTTCCGTCTTTAGCCATAACAACTTCCAGGCCAATGGGCTTAACAGGCT